>JAGQWH010000203.1 GCA_020437545.1 Ignavibacteriota bacterium | reverse complement strand
GTTGGTGACCAAAAAATTTGCCTGACTTGTTTACTTAATTATAAAATTTATCTTGCAAATTTTTTGGAACACCAACAGCGGCTCGAAATTCACCGGCTGTAAGAATTTTGATAATGATTTCAGGAAAACCGGCAGGGTTAATCTTATAATTCAATGCTGATTATTTCAATAGGGTTTAGTTTTCCTTTCAATTGTATCATTCCCAGTGATTCTGATCTGTAATTTTTGTTTTTCACCGGATCATCAAAATTATCAAACATAAATTTTGAAATAAGAAGGTGTTTTTTATAATCATTGCAGACACTTTGTATCCGCGCTGTAGTATTGATAGTATCTCCGTGATAGGCAAGATCGCGTTTGATCTCACCAATTTCCACGGTAGTGATCTTTCCCATATGCAGACCGGCTTTGAATTCGGGTATGATGCCGTATTTTTCGAGATAGTATTCAGATCTTTTTTTAAATTCTTCTTCACAGGCAAAGAAAAACTTCAGGCAGGTCCGGTTGCTCAGACCACTTTTCAATGACCATGTTATAACAATTTCATCGCCAACATACTGATAAATTTCAGCGTTGTATTTCGGCATAATGAGATTGATGTCCATCAGGCTGTCGCTGATGAATGAACTGTATTTCAGGTGTCCCAGCTTTTCGGCTATGGTAGTGGAGGATTTCAGGTCCATGAACATGAATATCTTTTCTTCAACCCTTGGCTTTCTGTATTTCCCCAGAAGCAAAGGAAGCAGGACGCCGGGACCATATTTCTTGTTGACCTGATTAATGAAATTAATAATTAGTATCATCACATAATTATACAGGATGAACATATAAAAAAGATACTTCCAGAATTCCTGATTAAAAACAGGAGCATTAACGTAATACATCGGTCTTAAATAATTTTCAAACATAAATTTTATCAGAATATACAGAGTGAGAAAAACGATAAAAGAAGTAATTGTCTTTATCAGAAGAGATATTCCGAGTGAAAGTCTCCTGAAGTAATGCCGTTCGAAAAAATAATCCATGATACCGAAAGTGATGCCGTATATTATGCCGAGCAATACACCAAAGAAGATTCTGTTCATAAATAAAGCCTTCTGGTCATTCATTGTAAAAATCTGACTGAAAGCCGAAAGCATGAAATGGAATAACAGTGCCAGAAGAACTTCGGCAGTGATCCAGAAGGTGATCTGAATAAATATAAAATTTATTAAAGGATGTCTGCCTGCAAAATGCTTTGCTGAACCGGAGATGTCAAATACTTTAGACATATTCAAATTTCAGTTTAATTTTAAAGATCAATTGCTTAGATCAATTCAGTTAAAATAAATTATAATCTGTAAGATTTTTATGAGATAATAATGAAAATATTTAAAAATAGTTATAAATTAAAGATTTATAATAATTATCCAAAATATCTTTTCAGATCTCTTAATTCAAATAAGTTCTGACGGTATAATCAGAGATCTTATTTCTGTCCCCGCAGAGTCACTCCCTGCTTACATTTACAATAAGCAGCAGATTTACGGGGAGGACTCTGCGGGTGGTTGTCGTGCGGAGTTCACTTCTGCACGGAGACATAGACGGGGGTTGGAGAACTTACTCCCGCAGAGTCAGGTCGGCGCATCGACCTGACTTTTTAATTTTCCCGGAATAAACTCTCACCAATGAAATAATTCGCGTTAAATATTCTTAAGTGTATTTATAAATTGATATTTATGAATTCAATATATAAATTTCAAAAAAATTAAAGTGCTGGAAAAGTAACAGGAACATTCTAAACAGAGCTTCTAAAAATCTAAACAAATATTGATATGAATATTAAATATTTTAAATCGAATATAATATTGATATTATTTTTTAGTCTTAGTTTTTTTTCCGGAAGCTGCAGTATCTTTAATGGTAATTCGGGTACTAGTCAACTGTCTGTTGAAACCGGTGTAACAAACGTTTCTAATATGTTTAATGAAAGAGGGTTTTATAAATCCAACGGATTCAGTTTTGATGAACAGGAAATAATTAATGATTTTAATGGAAATCTCATGCTTAATTTCCCACTGTATAATTTTTCTCTTGCAGGTGATGTTAATTTGAACTTATCTATGAACTATAATGGATCAGTAGGACATCAGTTTTTCTTAAATGAGAACTTGCAATCATATGAGCTTTATACAAGAAGATACAGTATGAATGCACCTGAATGGATAATTAGTCTAAACGGAATTGCCATTCAGACTTTAAATTTTGAAACTAATTTTTTAACAAGCCAATCATCCAATGATATTTCCGGTGATAGCGTGAAATTACTTATACCCGGATATCATTTTGACAATCCATTATATCCTTCAATTGAAAGCCCGGATAATATTATGATTTTGGCAGGAGATGGTTCTGTAATAAATATGGTAAATACTGCAGGTACATTAAATTATGAAGGAAACTATAAGTATAAAGGAAAAGATTTACACTATACAGCAGAAGTAAAATATATTGAAGACAGTTTCGAAGGTTATACAAGAAGAAAAGTAGAACTTATGAAAGGTGACGGAGCTATATATGAGTTTGTTGAATATAAAAGAGATTTCTATGACTTACGTGTAAATAATAATACAGTTAATGTTAGGAGAAGACCCTTGATGCTGCTTCTGGAAAAAGTTAAAGATGAATTCGGGCATGTTGTTACTATATCTTACGATTTTAATGTACCAACAGAATATGAATCTGACAAATATGGAAGACCTTTAGTTAAAAAAATTGAAGCAAATGGATATTCTAAAGATCCTATTAAAATTAATTTTGTATACGGTCCGGCAACAGGAATGCCAAGTATCGGAATTCAAAATACTTCTGAAGTTAATGGCAATTATAAGTTTGTTCTTAAAAATTCTATTACTTTATTTAATGAATATAATAATGTATCAAATCATAGAGGGTTAGTGTGGTATATTGAAACTCCATTGTATCAATATGATACATTGAAATACGAATCTTATTCTAGAACATTTATAAATATTCCTAAAGGAAATAGTCTAAGAGCCAATGTTACAAATACATTAAACAGATTATCATATGTTAGAAATACCTTGAATAAAAAGACTGAATATACTTATACAGGAAATAACAATCTTGAGTTAACTTATACCGACGATAACGAAATTTTGAAAAGCTCAGGAAATAATTACAAAGGCTACGGAAGAGATTTATTTTATACAAATATGCTTTCCTCTAAAAAGGTTTATGATAATCAAACTGCAAATTCGGAGGAGTATTTTGACTATACTTTTAATGCAAATGGTACTCCTGAAGATAAAATTAACGCTTCTCAAATTTTTGAATCGAAAAGCCGATTTGTAAACTTAAATCCGCTAACTTCCAATAATTCTGAAGATTCAATTTACACAAGAAGGTCTTATAAAACTTTTCCAATCAATTCTTTTTTTGAAAGTTATCTTATTGAGCCGGATATAGAAGGATCGGTAAAATTAATGTTTGAATATTCTTATTATAATCCTTTTAATGAATCTTCTCGATTTAATCATTATAATTATGGTTATGATTCAGGTAGTTTTTCAAACAATATATACTCAGGTTCATTCCTTATGACTGAAAAACAAAATATTGCGAATAATAACATCTATCGCAATTGGAATTACTCCTATGAATATAAAGATGGAAGTTTTGACAGCGTTATAACCTCAATGACCGAAACAGATCCGCTTTTAAATAAAAATAGAACCACCTACAATAATTTTTATAAAACAGGTCTGATCCATAAGAGAATGACAAATTCTCTTTCAGAACTAAACAGCAACGCTTTTAATGACACTTCAATTTATTATAAGATACAAGTGCCGAAATCTCAGGAAAGATTGAATCAAAATTCTCAAGTAATCTCAAAAATAGATTACAATTATATTGATGTTGAAAATGACTCTTACGGTTATTATGGACAACTTAGAAATACGAAACAGTATAATGATAATTCTCCTTTTGAATTCATTTTAACGGAATTTGAATATTATAAAAACGATTATTCGGGAAATGCAGTTTATACCGGAGACTTCTATCCTTATAAAGAAGGAAATATAAAAGTTACAAGAAGTCCAAACGGAGAGGTTACTAAATTTTTCTATAATCCAATTACATCAAATGAAGTAAAGCAACCTATAGGAGAGTTTCCGGAATTATTGTTTTACCTAAAATATAATAACGGAGTTACTATACAAACTTCAGAAAATATATGGGACGGAAGATTTCCTATCAGAACTGACAGCTACAGAGAACAAAGCGGAACTACCGATACTCTGTCTATCACTTATAAGTCTTACGCTATTGACGGAAGTCCGACTAAGTTAATTAGTCAAAATAAATATACTACAGATATAAACTATGAACCTATTCATAGAGTAAGCTCTATAATACTTCCCGGCGACTTTACACCGGATTCTTCAGCATCTACAATTAAGTATGATTATGATAATGTTTATAACTATATTTATATTTTATCATACAGAAATACTGCTACCAATGATCACAGTAAAATAAAATATTCAATTGACGGATTTGGAAATGTAAAGCAAAAAGATGTTTTTACTTCTGATACAGATTCAAACAGCTTCAGATACAATTTCAATTATATGAACATCCTGTCAGATAATACCGACGCAATGAATAATAATACTCAATTCTCAAATGACGGGCTTGGAAGAAATATACAAACAAAATATCCGGACGGAAGCTTTACTAAAAATACATATACTTATCAAAACTTTCTGCCAAATTATTTTGGAGGTACATATTATGGATTCATAGAATTTCAAAATTATACTGATGAAACGAGTCATAATTTCGAAAAATATTTTGATGCCGTAGGAAACCTGCTTAAAGAAGTGAAATATGCTGATGAAATACCTTCTTTCGATATAGAGACTATCCGAATGGAGACTGATTTTTACTATGACAGTTTGTACCGGCTAATAAAGGTAAGGACTCCTGAAAACAAATATATATTTTATTCTTATGACGGTTATGGAAGACAATCACAAAGAATTACTCCGGACGCAGGTCAAACAAAATATGTATATGACAAGAATAACAATCTTACATATTCACAGGATGCAAATCAAAAAAATGTACATACCGATAAATATACATTCAGAAACTATGACGGAATAAACCGACTGACAGGAGTTGGCGAAGATAATTTTTTACCGGACAGTCCTACTGACGGCGGGCAATCAGTTCCTTCTACTCCCGATCTGTATCTGACTGTAAACGTTTACGATACGCTTTCCAGCTCTGTAGTGAATGGTTTATTTTTCCCGCCGCCAGGATATTATACTGGCGCAAATAATTTCACAAAAGGAAATCTCGTTTCTACGGCTTTCAGAACCAGAAACACAGATGATTGGAGTTTTAAATATTACAGATATGATGAAAGAGGAAGAGTAATAAAAATGTGGAATATTATAGACGGACTTTCAGTAAAAGAAGTAAGGTATGAATACAATTCACAGGATCAAATAACGCACGCTTATTACCAGTACGATTCCGAATTCAAAGGATATTCTTACTATTATGATTATGCCGGAAGGTTATATACTTTAAACTACACAAATCCCAATCCGTCAATTGATAAATCAGCAATAGAAATTAACTTCACCACTTACTCCTATAACCCGAATTCACATATTAGTTTTCAGTTTTTTAATTCTTCAGAACTTCAGAATCAATACGAATACAACAGCCGAAACTGGATCACATCCATGAACAGTCTTCAAGGATTGTTTGGTTTTACAAATACATATTTCCCAAACGGAAATGTCAAAACTCAGTTATTGTTCGGAACTTATAAAGATCATTATCCTCAAAATAACTATAATCTGAATTACAATTTTACTTATGACTACAGTAACCGTCTGCTGGAAGCCGTCAACATAAATCAGGGAGATAAGTCTTTTTCTGTTTATAATACCTATGATAAAGACGGCAATCTCACTACGCTGAAAAGATACGGGGATAATAATATTGTAACTGATGATTTCAATTATCAGTATTACTCCGGAACTAACAAACTTAGTAAGGTTAGCGGAGCGGAGGATCAATACAACTATGATCTTAACGGAAATGTCACCCGCGACACGATCAATTACAATTTCAACATACAATACGATCACAGAAATCTTATCACGCAACTATATCACACTGACCGCGAAGCAGTTTCAAGACCATACACTTACGCAACAAGATATTATTATGATGAATCCGGCAGCAGGGTGAGAAAGCTTGAATATTTCAACACGCAGACAAATCCTCCTCTCATAACAGACTGGAACAATCCCGGCAACGGCTGGCAAC
>JAGQWH010000202.1 GCA_020437545.1 Ignavibacteriota bacterium | reverse complement strand
CAAAGATCAAAAATCAAAAAAAGTCTCAATTTGCCGGTTGAAATTCCGGATCCCCGCACTGCCACATAATGAATGCATAAATATCTGCAATATTCTTAAAATATTCAGTCATAGTCTCTCCGCCAAAGTGACCTGTACTGTAATCCACATCAAGCAGTATCGGATTATCTGAAGCATTGTATTCCTGAAGTCTTGCAGCGAACTTGCCCGGGATCCAGGAGATCACTCTCGGATCATTGTAGCCTGTGGTAATCAGTGTAGCGGGATATTTTTCACCTTTGACAAGATGTTCGTATGCGTCCATTTCCTTTAATGCAAAATATTCTTCTTCTATTTCTACAGTTCCGAATTCCGGAATGTTAACAGGACCGTTTGGTGAAAACTCTCCGCGGATCATATTAAGAGATCCAACTTTTGGAATTGCAACCTTAAAAAGATCGGGTCTTTCTGTCATAGCTCTTCCTATCATGATACCTCCTGCACTTGTACCGGATCCGGCAAGTCTTTCCTTTGCTGTATAATTATTATCAACTAAATATTGCGCGCATGCAATAAAGTCTTTCCATGTGTTTGGCTTTGTTTTTTTCTGTCCTGCCCTGTACCATTCTTCGCCTTTCTCACTGCCGCCTCTGACGTGGGCAACTGCATACACCATGCCTCTCTGCAGCAATGGAAACATGTAAGTGTTGAAATAAGGGCTTGAAGAGATTCCGTATGCTCCGTAACCTTCAATAAAACAAATATTGCTTCCGTCTTTTTTGAATTTTGTTTTATCATAAATTATTGAAAGAGGTACCATGACTCCGTCATGAGAGGGGATCTCAATTTCTTCTGAAACAATATTGTCAATGCCTGATATTTCATACTCTACATAAAACGGACCTTTTTCAAAATTGTCATTTTCAATGTTAAGTGAATAAAAATTTGAAGGAGTTGTCCAGTTGCTGTTCCATACAATACAATCATTATTGAATGAACTCAATGGCGTAACACCTGTATTTCCTTTTAAAGGCAGATCCACAGCTTTTGTTATTCCTTCATCAAAATTCATTTTTGTAATATAGGTCTCTATACCGTTATAAATCTGTTCAATGATAAGATAATCCTTAGTGGATTTTATTGACTCGATCTTCTTATCATTGCCTACAAATATAGTGTTTGCATTTGATGCATCAGGATTTTTGAGATCTGTTTCGGTCACTTTAAAGTTGGATGCATTTTTAGTTGTAAGAAAATATATTTTATCTTTATGGGCAACAAAAGATTGTATCTCATCTTCTTTAGTGCATAATAGCTTCCAGTCTATTTTTTCATCAAATAGTTGTGAATAAGGTGCGTAATAATATTCCTGATTATTATCTACAGAGCTTTTACCCGCAATCATATAATTACTGTTATCATACCATGCGATGTAAGGATACTCTTCCGGTTTTATATTCAATGACGGATCATGTTCCTTGCTCAGAACCAGCCTGTCATTCGAAACTTCATCACCGAGTTTATGAATATATACTTCAGAGTTCATTTTTGATTCCATTTCATGTACATCACCTCCCTGTAATTTAAGATACATGAAAGTATTATCACTGTCTTTGAGCCAACCGAAAGAATAAGCATTGTCAATCTGCAGAGGATAAATGTTTTTTGTCTCTGCATCCATTATCTTGATAAACGGAATTTCCTTTCCGCTTTCTGTAATGCCAAGCATTATCATATTGCCGTTATCGCTTACTATCCACGAACTCAATGTAAATGTCTTTCCTTCCTGATATTTTTCCACATCAAATAAAAGTACGTCCTGTCCGTCTTTACCAACCCTGTAAAAAAGTTTACCGATCTCCTGACCCGGGAGCCTTTTAATAAAATAATACACTCCGTTTCTTTCAGTCACTGAACCGTATTTGATCTTCTTAATTTTATCAAGTTCAGACATTTCATCTACCAGCGTCTGCTTGTTAGGGATCCTTGTAAGTACTTCTTCAGTGTATAAGGCTTCATCTTTGAACCATTTTTCAACTACAGGATCTTTAAGATCCTCCAGCCACTGATAAGTGTCTCTGATCGTATCTCCGAAATAGACTTCTATGCTGTCGGATTTCAGAGTCGGGGGATATTTCCATTGTGAGTCTGCATTTATGCTGATCATAAAAATTAGAATAAAAAGATAGATTGTTAATGATTTTTTCATAATTTTAAAATGGTTAGTGAGTTAATTAATATGAACATTACCTGAAAAAAATATTAAATTTCCCGGACATCGGTAAAGTAATGATATTTCTGAAATTTTAAATCAATCCGGAATTTATTTATTAAATATTATTTTTGACAATTATATGCTGTATCCAAAGCTAATAATCTTGTGATGACAATTACGGTATCAAAAGCATTATTCTTTGGGTTTTCCTTTACTGAATTAAATCCCTCTGCAAATACATAAACTTTTCTTTTGGGATTTTTAACATCAAACATATTATAAACTGAATCTAAATTTTTCACATCTCCTTCTTTTGCTACATTATACGATTTTCCGGATTCACAGTCAGTCAGGAATCCTTTACTGTTTTTATATTCAAACATTCCTTTTACCTTCATCTGTATTATCGGACTGGTATTTATCTCTGATTTCTCAGTATCAGGACCGCCTGAAGAAGTATTTTTTTCTTTATTACTTTCGCAGCTTATTATACTTATGCTTACAATTATTAGTATTATATATTTCAATTAGTTTATTTTTAATTTTTAATGTATTTCCAGTTTCTTGATTTACCTTCGGAAAGCCATTCGATGGCTTTTTCCATTCTCTTTTCACGGGTTGCCTCGGTCTTAGCATCTGCTATCCATTCTGTATATTCACGTTTATGCGATGGACTGAATGCATAAAAAGTCTCTTTTGCTTTCTTATTCTTATTCAGAGCTTTACTGAAATAATCAGGGATTGAAATTTCCTTGACCGCAGATCTGATTGCTGCCGGAGCTTTTTTTATTTTTATTCCTTTTTCATTAAGATCCATTGCTTCTCTGATCATCGATACAAGTTCTTTGTCAGAAGGAAGATCCTTAATGCTCTTAATTTTTCCTAAATGTCCCATGGCGGATCTTTCGGTTAACTCAAGAGACTTATTTTTTTTCATAAGTGAGGCTTTCCAGAATGTAAACGCGCAATGCTGTTTGAATGCTGCCATGCTGCAGAGCATTTCTCCTTTGTAATCAAAATGAGGAAATCCCCATTTGATTGTTTCTTCAGTTTCAGGACAGGCTTTATGGACAAGCTTTCTGATATGCTTTAATACCGGTTTTGCAAATTCTTCTCTTCTTTCAATATAAGCATCAATCCTCTCATCTATACCGGATTTAATTTTTGCGGACATAATTAAATAATATAAATGTGTTTAATATTTGAAGATTAATTTGCATTTTATTTTTCTTAAAAGAAATCAATTTATTAATTAATAAAAACAAAATGAACGAGAATATATTCTGGGTAGTCACTGCCAAAGTTAAAGAAGGTGAAATTGGCAACCTTAAAGCACTAATTTCTGAAATGACAGAATCAACTAAAGCTAACGAGCCGGGAGCAATTAATTATGAATGGTTCATAAGCTCAGACGAAAAATTCTGCCATGTTTATGAAAGATATACAAATTCAGAAACTACTGTATCACATCTGAAGAACTTTAATAAAAACTATGCGAAAAGATTCATAGGTTGTCTGGATGTCAAATCCTATACTGTTTATGGTAAACCATCGGAAGAAGTTGTAAATATGCTTTCACCGCTTGGTGTTGTATTCATGGAACCTGCAGGCGGCTTTATAAGATAAAATTAAATATCATTACAAAAAAACCTGAATAATCTTACGGTTATTCAGGTTTTTTTTATGATTCAAATTGTTACTTAGTTGTCGTCTTTTTTTGGTTCTTTCTTAAAAGTTTCAGTTGGTGTACTGCTTCTTTTATATTCTCTGCTCGAATTATCATCACCGACTAAGTCATAAGTCTTTGGAGGTGAATATGAATTCTTTGTGTAATTTCTTTTTTTGTTAGACTTTTTCTTCTTGCTGTAATTCTTTTTTGAACCTTTTTTCTTTTTGCTGTACTTCTTTCCGGATTTCTTTTTCTTTTTACTGTACTTCTTTCCGGATTTTTTCTTTTTGTTCTTGTTTCCTGAAGAAACTTTTTTTGTTTTTTTCTTCTTGTATTTCTTGTTTGATTTTTTCTTACTGTTTTTCTTTTTTTTCTTTGGTCCTTGAATACTTGATGTTTCTGAACTGTTTTCTGTCTTCGCACTTAATAATGATGTATCACTAATCGCACCACCAAAAGCAAAAACAAATAAAAAAGACATTATAATCAATGATCTTTTTGACATGCTTTTCTCCTTTTTTGTTTATATTAAATTTCTGTAAACTTATGGCTTTTAATTTGAAAATACAATTCTTTTTTTAACTTTTTTTCTAAACATACTATTCATAAATTACACTAACTTTTATGACTAAAGATAATAAAAATAAAACAGTTGTGATCGCTATGAGCGGAGGGGTTGATTCTGCGGTCGCAGCGGCACTTTTAAAGGATCAGGGTTTTAATCTGATCGGTATAACCATGAAGACCTGGGGCTATGATGACATTCCGGAAAAAGATTCGGGATGCTGTTCGCTCGAGACGATATACAGTGCCAGAAATGTTGCTCAGAATCTCGGTTTTCCTCACTACACACTTGACTTCACTGAAAAATTCAATGAAATAGTCATCAATGATTTCATCTCGGAATATCTTAAAGGTAATACTCCCAATCCCTGTGTCCTGTGCAATAAGTCAATAAAATGGGGCGCGCTACTTGAAAAAGCTGAATCTCTCGGCGCTGATCATCTTGCGACTGGTCATTATGCAAAGCTGAATTTTGATGAAAACAGCAACAGACATTATGTCTCTGTAGCTGAAGACAGAAAAAAAGATCAGTCATATGCTTTATGGAGAGTCTCTCAGTATGCTTTGAGCAAGACAATATTCCCGTTAGGCGGTTATACTAAGACTGAGATAAGACAGATTGCAAAAACAATGGATCTGAAGCCTGCAGATACACCTGATTCGCAGGAGATCTGCTTTGTTCCGAATGATAATTACCGTGAGCTGATAGAGATGCGCAATCCGGGAATTAACGAAAGACTTTCCGGAGGTGATCTTGTTTTCAATGATAAAAAAATCGGTACACATAAAGGATATCCTTATTATACTATCGGTCAGAGAAGGGGACTCAATGTCGCCGTTGGTAAAAAGATTTATGTTTCTAAGATAGACTCAGACAACAATGTGATCTTTGTCGCTGAAGAAGAACATCTCTATAATAATGAATTCACAGTCAGGGATATTAATCTCATGAAGCCTGAAAAAATTGAAGGCGAATTAAAGGTCAAAGCAAAGATCAGATATAATGATACCGGACATGATGCTGTGATCAGTCAGATCGATGAAAATAACATTAACGTAAAATTCAGTTCACCACAGAAATCAATAACCCCAGGACAGTCGGCGGTATTCTATACCGGAGATGATGTGCTCGGCGGAGGGATTATTGATAAGATCGTTTATTGATTTTGGATTTTTGATTTTGGATTTTTGATTTTTAAATAGATGTTTTTATTGAAATTTTTAATATACTGTTTGATAATAACTAAAATATTTATCAACGGAACTATATTTATTCACTTAATAAACACTTATCCTTTAAATTAGAATTCAACTGCAAAATAATTGAAAATCCCTATAAAAAAATATCCTAATCCGGTTGTGAAGGACGACATTCCAAAATCCATACTTGCAGATCCAAAATTCAAAATCAAAAATCAAATATCCATACTTGCAGATCCAAAATCCAAAATCAAAAATCAAAAATCCATCAAGACGATCATCTTCCCCGAATCTTATGACAAAAGAATCATCTCAGCAGTCAAAGACATACTTTCGGAAAAAATATGCAATGTTGTTTTAATTCAGGATTCAAACAATAAAATATCCGGTATAAAATCTCAGAAAGGTCTGACATTTGTATCAGTAAGTTCATCAGAAGATTTCTTACAGGAATATCATAGTATGAAATTGAAAAAAGATGCTGACCGGAAGATATCTGTTTCGGAAAAGGAATTGAAAGATCCACTGACTTTTGCCAGTATGATGCTCAGAAATAATCAGGCGGATGGTATTATTGCCGGAAGTGTTTATTCGACGACTCAGGTTTTGAAAAATGCAATTTCGTTAATTGGTTTAAAGAAAAATAATAAAACAGTATCATCTTTTTTCTTATTCAGATTTCCCAAAGACCATTTTCTTGGCAACAGAATTTTAGCTTATGCCGACTGCGGGGTTATACCTGTTCCTACTGCTGAGCAGCTTTCAGATATTGCCATACAGACTTCCCGAAATTTTTATAAACTCACTGGTTTAAAACCC
>JAGQWH010000201.1 GCA_020437545.1 Ignavibacteriota bacterium | reverse complement strand
CATTCCCCCCTTTACAAAAGGGGGGTTAGGGGGGTTTGGTAATAAAATGTAAGCCGTAGATATAAACCTGATTTCTATAAAAATAAAAAAAAAAAATTCATTTTTACATTCCCCCCTTTACAAAAGGGGGGTTAGGGGGGTTTGGTAATAAAATGTAAGCCGTAGAAATAAACGTGATTTCTATAAAACAAAATTCATTTTTACATTCCTCCCTTTGCAAAAAGGGGTTTGGAAATAAAGTTATAACAGTATCAGAAATAATAATACAAAATAAAAGAGATCCTGTTTGCTGTTCCGGAGCCGGCACTCGGAGAGACCTTTTTTCCAAATGAATATTCGATCCCAGCTTCACTGCTTTTAGTTGCTTTTACAAATAAATTACCGGATGCATAATATCCAATTTTAAAAATATTATCAGGTTCAGAAGGTACATTCTCAATTTCTGATAGTCCGTAGGTTATATCCGTAGATAATTTTTCTGACCAGTAATGTGTCAGGGTTACAAATCCGCCAAAAAGATTTATAGGTTCGTAGAAATTACTAATGGTATCATAAACTACATCCTGACCGTTGCCGCTGAATGACTGCACATAATTGGCAATTGACTGTCCGGCAAACAATTGAAAATACATTGAATATTTTTTTGTAAGTCTGAGATGACCGCTGAAAAGTCCTCCGAATCCCTGAATGATCTGAAGAGACTGATCAAGATTACGGACTGTTATATTCCTTAATATTCCCGCCAGGCGGAGATGACCTCCATTATCAAAATTCTTCTTTATATATGAGACAAATTCAGGTATGCTCTGATAGTAAGGATCTATTTCTGAACTTAAAGGATTTGTAATATCGGCTTCCGGATTCTCCAGTGCTACTCCCCAGTCAATATTACTTTTTTTGAATTTATTCTGATAATTTATCTGAATTGTCCTTTCGGATAATGCGAAATTAGGTCCGTCCCTGTCAACCTTTATGGACATTGCATCAGGATCTCCAAACAATGAACTTGTTTTACCCGCAAGAATATTCCTTATCTTTGCATAAGCTTTTCTGATCCTGAATGTATTATTGGATCCGTTAAAATCACCTTCTATCTTTGCTTCCATTTCACCTGCAGGAGTATTCAGATTCGCTTTTAATCCGATCCGGCTTTCAAAGACACCAAGAAAAAATCTTTTGTCATAAGAATCAGGTGAATCCACCAGGATATTATAGATATCAAAAGTCTCCGATGCCTGCAATCCGTTAAGATCCAGAGCTCCGTTAACCCTTACCTCTCCGTAAATATTAAGCTGCGCTTTGCCGCTGTCGGAGTAAATAACGAATTTACTTTCGCTTTCCTTCTCTTCTTCTTTATCATCCATTTCATTTACGGATTCTACAGAATCCTTTTTTAACTCCTTTGATTTTTCACCGGTTGTCTGAGACTGGACTGCAGTGTTTATCAAAAGTAAATTCAATAATACGATATACAAAATTCTGTTCAATTGAAGATCTATTTTTTTTGTAAAAAATTTCATGCCAGATTAATAATATCAGTGTTCATATTATACCCTTCATTAAACATATATCTCATCTTCTCTGTATCGAAATCCAGACCGGGTCCGAGTTCATTTTTTGGTCTTATTATTTTAAGATTCAGGACTCTTTTATTATAAAACGGATCAAGAGATGAAGTGAACAGATTTTCTATCACCTCCGGCGGCAGACCGGAATTTCTTCTGATCCTTTCTTTACATTCCTGAATGTATTTAATACCATCATTGTATATCTTTGCTATTCTGAGATCGTTATCGCTTATATCATTTGAAAATATTTCAATGGTCTTCAACAGATTGTCAACTGCATTTGTAAAACTGTTCCCGTCAAAATATCTCTTGCCGGTTGTAGTCACTATACATACTATATCTTCTGCACCCGAATCAATTGCAGCATCGGCAGGTACAAAATCCCTGAGACCGCCATCTGCATATGTCAGTCCGTTTATTTTTTCCACAGGCATTAGCACCGGCTGAACTGCTGAAGCCATTATCGCTTCTATCAGTTCAGATCGATTGCGCCATTTTATTACATCATATCTGGAATTACCCTTTAAGATATCTGAATTTGTAAAATATGTTATCTGCATGTTATTCATCGAAACTGTGGAAAGAAAAATATGCTTCCCGGAATTCATAATTCTTCTGTAAATACTTTCAGAAAATGTACTGTTCAAAAGATTCCTTAAAGGTGTGACATCATACATACTGCCCATAGCAGCTAATCTCACATAAGGATGATCAGTTTTCAGCACATCTGATTTTTTAATATTTGTATAAATATTCTGAAGTGTTCCTATTTCCCCAATTGATAGTAAAGGAGTGATCATCGCTCCGGTAGATGTTCCGGAATAGAAATCAAATTCATTTCCCTCTTCAAGTAATCGCTTAGCTACCCCCACACTGAAAGCTCCTTTATCCCCGCCTCCCGAAAAAACAATTGCCTTGTTTACTTTTTCCCGCATTAAAATAATTTTTTATATATAACTGAATTTACAAATATAATAAAAAAAGCCGGCTTAAAAAATTAAACCGGCTTAAAACTATGATTCATGAATTATGAATTTGATTCATTATTCCATATTCTCATCAATATCAGCAGTGAACTTTAATGTAACCCGCGGCATATCAGGATCGTTTGTGAAAACGATTATGTGTTTTTCCTGTCTGCCTGTTCTTCCCTGTGTATTGAATGTTACTTTGATCTCTCCTGTTTCACCCATTGCGTATTCTGTCTTACCGTCTGATGCAGCTCCGGTACAACCGCAGGATGGCTGAATTCTTTCAATTACCAAAGGTGTTTTTCCTTTGTTTGTAAATTTGTAGGTGTATTCAAGCTGTGGTCCCTGTGCTACTTTTCCGAAATCATGATACTCTTCTTCGAAGATCACCTTAGCGGCGCTCATGGATGCGGAAATTTTGGAATTATTCATTAACAAAAACATTGCAGCTGAGATGACCATTAGTCCGAATACGAAATATACGGTCTTTGCTGTTTTTGATTTGATGAAATTACTCATTTTTGATTCTCCTTGGTTAATATTATTTTAGATTTTGTGTAAATTACAATTGTTGCGGCTAATAGTAAAATGTCTTCAATTATCCGGGTTAAAATATCACTTTTTTGATCTGGATTTTCAAGTGAAAAACATGCACAGTTGATATCCAGTCCGCGGGCATAAGCCTGAGTCAAAGCTATAATGAACATTATAAGCATTAATGCTATAAGAAACGAACTACCTCTGAGATAAATCCCGGCGATCAGAAGCAATCCCGTTATTAGTTCTAAGTAAGGCAATACTATTGCAAAAATATTTATAAGTGCCGATGGTAAAAATTTATAATTATAAATTGCTTTTGCAAATGCTTCCTGATCCATTAGTTTGTTGAGAGAGGCATATATAAAAACCCCGCCGACTATTATTCTTAACGCTATTAGAAGATATTTATTGGACATTAAACTCATTTATTAATTTAAAATTATTATTTTCAAATTTGCTCTATTTAACTACAGGATATCCGAGATTATTCCACTCCTTGTAACCTCCGAGAAAAATTTTTACGTCATTATATCCCGCTTTCGCCATCTCATAAGCATTATCAATACTGATTTCACAGGAGTCACTGCCGCAGTATGAGACTATAAGCTGTTCGGTCTTTATGTCTTTCATAACCTGTTTTTTCTCTTCTACGGTCATGTCTTTAAATGTCTTATAATCGATATTTATTGCGCCTGTTATATGACCGGCCTGGAATTCTGCAGCATCTCTTCCGTCAACAAACAAAACCCCTTCATCATAAAGAATTTTTGCAGCTTCGACCGGAATGTTGACAGGATTGTAAAAGCCTGCCTTGTTCAGTTTACCGCGCTTTGTTTTGATCTCTTCAATATTAACTGCTGAAGTATCTACAGCAAATCGCTCACTGTCATCCCTGATAAGAGGGACACCTTTCGAACTAACAGCATTTGCAATTATTCCGATCACAGCACTTGCAATTACTATTACAAATACTTCTTTTAATGTTTTATTCATTATTTATGAAAATTTTTAATTTTAATCTTTTGATTTAGAACTTGGAATTTAACTATCAATTATCAACTATCAATTATCAACTATCAATTATCAACTATCAACTATCAAACAAGCTCTCCTCACTTTTCGCTCTCCTCTTACGCGTAATCCCAAGATGTTTATACGCATGATCTGTCGCTTCCCTTCCTTTTGGCGTACGTTTTATGAAACCCTCGATCATGAGAAATGGTTCATATACATCTTCTATCGTTCCCGGATCCTCGCCTATGGATGCGGCAATTGTCGAGAGTCCGACAGGTCCGCCGTTATATTTTAAAATTATCGTCTCAAGAATTTTCTTATCCATTTTATCGAGTCCGAATTCATCCACATCAAGTGAAGACAAAGCGTAGTCTGCTATATCCTTTGAAATTGTTCCGTCTCCTTTTACAATAGCAAAATCACGGGTTCTTCTCAACAACCTGTTTGCAATACGCGGAGTGGCCCGGCTTCTTTTTGCAACTTCCTCGGCGCCTTCCCCTGAAATTTTCAGATTCATAATACCGGCCGAACGTTTTACTATCTCAATTAAATGTGAGGTCACATAATAATCAAGATGACAATTGATTCCAAAACGATCCAGCATTGGAGATGACAGCAATCCCTGCCTTGTAGTTGCTCCGATCAGAGTGAATTTTTCCAGTTTAATAGGAATGCTTCTCGCCGCCGGACCCTGATCTATCATTATATCAAGTTTATATTCTTCCATGGCAGAATACAAAAATTCCTCTACCACTTTCGGGATCCTGTGTATCTCATCAATAAACAAGATCTCCCCTTCTCTTAGTTTTGTAAGCATACCTGCAAGATCACCGGGCTTTTCTATTATAGGACCTGATGTTGTGACAATATTTGTCTCAAGTTCATTTGCAATGATATTTGCAAGAGTAGTCTTCCCGAGTCCGGGAGGACCGGTAAAAAGTATATGGTCAATTGTCTCGTTTAATTTCTTCGAACTCTCAATGAATACTTTCAGATTTTCCTTTACTTTATCCTGACCTATAAAATCCCCGAACTTTTTCGGACGGATCCTGGAAGTAAAATCATTTTCAATGGAAAGATCATCTTCTATTGCTTCCGGACTTATTAAATTTACTTTACTTTTCATTTTGTAAAAATAATGTTAATTTAGTCTACTTACAATTTTATAAATATTAAACTGATTTGTAAAAATGTGAATTAAAAAATAAATTTACAAATAAATATTTTTCTTGTATGGATAAAACTCCTAAAGATTCATTAATGGTAAAGCAGGTTAGTTTCATTGTAGTCGTCCGGAGAATAAGGACTCTCGGCATTGCTATAACTGTTGGCATAGCGGCTATATATCTTATGGGACTTCTTGTAATATCCGATAAAGTAAAAGAAGAGATGTATATACTGAATCTTTCATCTGTTATATTACTTGCCTTCTCAATTCCTCTGATTATAGCAATAAGAAAAATACTGCTTAAAAAAGTAAATCTCTCCAATTTTCAGACTACATATTTCAATGCTCACATAATACCGTTTGCAATACTGGATTTTACTGCATTGTTTTGTATATCTACAAATCTGTTCGTAAATCCAAATTTCGTTTTTGCAACCGGAGGGGTTATAATTTCAATTGCTGCGATGATCTTTCTCTTACCGAAGGAAGAGTTTTTTGAGGAAATTAAAACCCGGGGGTAAAAATTTTTTTTGCCTCAAAGGCTCAAAGGCTCTAAGAAAGGCTTTTAGATTTTTGATTTTTGATTTTTTTAATTCTTCTTTAATTATCTTAGTGCAATTGAAAATATCTTTGTTTTACTTTGAGTATTAGATACTTCGAGGCAAAAAAAACTGTTTAAAGAAGAAATAAGTACCTCAGAAGCAGTACCAGCGTAAACCCATCCTTGATCGTTCCGTCAGTTATCATCGTCTTGATCTCATCTTTTGTAAACCACTTTACATCGAGTATCTCATTTGCATCAACATCCTTCGTGACCTCGACTGCATTCTTTGTATAATAGCAGTGAAATATCTGACTGCTTGAACCAATGGACGGATAATAGTTTCCGAAATGAACAACCTCATTCCTTTCAGTTGTGCAGCCGGCTTCTTCTTTCAGTTCTTCAATAACGCAATCTGCAGGATCCATTCCGGGAGGGATCGTACCTGCCGGCACTTCCCAGCTTTCGTAGTCATTGATGTATCTGTAATTTTTTACCAGCACGATCTTCCCTTCTTTATTCTCTGCGACTATGCCCGTGCCGTGCCTCTGAAACTCTATAGCTTCAAACTCTATCATGCTTCCGTCCGGCAATTCCACCTGATCAAGATTTATATGTATCCATTTTCCTTCAAAGCCTTTTTTGGTTGACCTTACC
>JAGQWH010000200.1 GCA_020437545.1 Ignavibacteriota bacterium | reverse complement strand
CCGCTACGATGTAAGAGGCAGAGTAATAAAGATGTGGAATATTATTTCGGGATTTGATACTTTGATCACGGATTATTCTTATAACTCGCAGGATCAGGTGACGGATTATTCTCACACGGGATTAACAGAAATAAAGACCTACAGAAATACTTATGATTATGCTGGAAGACTTGAGAAGGTCGAGTATTACACGGGACCGCCTGATGCCCCGGATCCCGATTATATAAATATTACCGAATATGATTACAATCCAAATTCACAGGTCAGCAGTCAACAGTTCAATGATAATACTATCGAAAATGTTTATTCATACAACAACAGAAACTGGATCGCGTCGATGATAAATTCCCAGACAATATTTGATTTTACCAACAGTTACTTCCGGAACGGAAATGTAAAAACAACGGAATTAAGCGGTGATTATAATAAGAACTTTGCAAGTTCATCTGCTCTTACTTTTGATTATTCTTATGATAAATCCAACAGACTGATAGAAACATCTAATTCTTCAAAATATTTTGATTTAATAAATACATATGACAAAGACGGGAACATTCTGACGTTAGACAGAAACGGAAGCACAGGGAATCAGATAGATGATTTCAATTACGCATATTATTCAGGAACCAACAAACTTCAGAGAGTATACGGAAGCGGGACGCAATATACATATGACGCAAACGGGAATATGACCTCTGATGCACTCAATCGAAATACCAATATTACTTATGATCACAGAAATCTGATACTTGAACTCAGACATACGAAATACATACTCAATGACAGTCTGATCATACTTACAAAATACTACTATGACGAAGCCGGCAACAGAATAAGAAAGATGTCATATAATACAAGTAATGATTCCCTGATCAATGACGTGATATATTCAAGAGACATAAGCGGCAGGGAGCTTGCGATCTATGAAAACGGCAGCATAGAACAATGGAATATTTATGGTATGGATAACACCGGATTCATAGACGGCAATGATAATATCAGATATTATATGAAGGATCATCTCGGATCAGTAAGGGCAGTTACGGACGGTACGGGAGGAGTGGTTAGTTCACAGGATTATGATGCGTGGGGATACTTACTAGAGAACAGAGTGTATGAAAGCGATGCGAGTATTTATAAATTCACATCAAAGGAGCGGGATGATGAGAATCAGTATGATTACTTCGGTGCGAGGTATTATGATGCGAGGGTGGGGAGATGGGGACAGATGGAGCCATTGTTGGATAAGTATCTACAAATCACACCTTATAATTATTCATTAAATAATCCTTTAAGAATAGTTGATCCAAATGGGAATGACCCTCGCAGAGACCAATTAGCATCAATCGAACAAGTAGTTCAAGTATTAGAGGACAATGTAGGAAAAACATATTGGGAACTGGGATCAGTTTTTAGTAATTCCAATGTTAGATACATCTATACTGAAAAGCAAGGATTTATTGATTTACAACACTTTTTTTCTGCTGCAGAAATATCTTCTAAATATGGAGTAGATATAGCTTTAAAATTGGGGGAAGGTGTTGAGTCTGCTCAAAGTATTGAAGGAAATGAATCTGCTTGGGATCCTGAGGATTTACCTTCAAACAAAGTCGGAGCAATTTTTGGTTCAGAAATTTGGGGAAATAGAAATAATTTAAATATTGAGATGTTTCAGAAATTTATTATGGATCAAAATCCATTTGATCCAGCCGATCCCATGATTTCAGAAGACAAACTTTACATTCCCAGAAATGAGATAGAGCAGAAATATTACCCACTTCCTCAGAAAACTAATTATAAACCCTATTATGGAGAGAGTCCTAATTATATTGAAAATTATATAAAATATGGACCTCCAGTAAGATTTCCTGAACCATAGTAGTTTTTAAATACTAATATATAACTTATGGTGGACTATATATTTCGAATCTTTTATAATTCTTGGGGCAATATTTTATACGAAGTATTTCAATATTATTTTTTTTTAGTATTATTTGTTGTTTTCGTATATATAATAATTGTTTTTTATTTTGCAAATAAAAAACAATATGTAAAAGCAAAAGTAAAAATTAGTAAATTAAAATTTGTTTTTTTCTCAATTTTATTTTTTATTTTAGTTTATTTGATGTTCTTAAAACCATTTAGTAGAGGTGTTGAAATTCATACTTTAAAAAAGGTTGGTTATGAAATTATAGAAAAAATTAATCATTATAAAACAATTCATGGTCAATATCCAGATTCAATTAGTAATTTTTTAAATTCACCCGAAATTATAAGTAAAATTTTTAAATACAAAGTTTTTAAACATGAAGATAAAGAAATTGAATTTTTTGGAAAAGAATCCTTTATTTTGGAAATTCGACCTTCATTTATGTTTCCGGAATATTTCTATTTTGATGAAAGAATTCGAGAATTTAAAACTACAGATTAAGTGATGAAAGATTGATATAATATATAACCCCCTGCCAACTCTGATGTCAGTAACACAAGTAACTGGGCTTTAAGAAACGATGAAGTCTATAGCCGTGACGTTTCCGGAAAAGAAATGGCGATCTATCAGAATAACGCTTTACTCGAATATCCTACATACGGACTTGATATGATTGGGAAGATAAAAGACGATGAATTGCAATTTTATCTGAAAGATCATCTAGGTAGTATTCGAGCAACAATCTATGACAATAAGCTTATGAGTGCGCAGGATTATGATGCTTGGGGCTATATTTTAGAAGGCAGAACATATGAGAGTGAAGAAGGAAAATTTAAGTACACCGGAAAAGAGAGAGATGAAGAGAGTTTTTATGATTACTTTGGAGCGAGGTATTATGACAGTAGGATTGGGAGGTGGGGTAGTCCTGATGTTTTGGAAAGTAAAGCTTTGGGCTGGACTCCCTATAGAGCATTTTTTGATAATCCATTGATGTATATAGATCCCAATGGAAGATTTGAATTTCCTCAAGCAAAAGAATATGGAAAATTAGCTAGCTATTTGGAAAATGATATTCAAAAAGTCTCAAAAAATACTAAAATAATGAATGCATTGGAAAAATATAGTGGTTTATCAAGAGCTGAAATTAGCAAAGCTTTTGAGTGGGGAAAAGGTCCTACAATAAAAGTTACAGAATTAGAAGGTGCCTTTGGTCAATTTACTATGAATATAAAGTCCGAAGAATTGAGAATTAGTTCTGATTTGGTTAATCTTTTGCAAAATTCTGAGTCAGAATTGAGTGATGTTTATATATTTATGATTGGTGTAACCATATTACATGAATTAACTCATTATGGTGTTGATAAAACAGGATATGGTTACTCAAATGCAATTACTGGAAAAGCTGCAGAGCACGGGGAATACTTTGAAAAGGCAGCTTACGGTCAAGTTATAGGAAATATTGAAAGTGCAATAGATTATTTGAATTTATATAATGAAAGGAAAAAACTCGCAAGACGATATTACAAAGAATATTATATTGATCAAATAGATATATCACCTTAATAAAATAATCATGAAAACTCCAATTTATTTATTCGTTTTTTTTCTAGTTATATTTTCTATTTTTTGTCAAGGGAAAAAAAATATTTCCTTGAATTCAAATTGTGATTCAATAAACAAAATGGATTCCTTGATTCAAGATGTTTTGTTCAAAGAATATTTATACTCTTACGGACCAAATGATTCGATTAGAAAAGATTTTATTTTAGAAAGCAAAAATATATCTATCAAAAAAATTTATAAAAATGAATTTCAAGAACCAATTTATGTTATTAATCAAAATCAAATCGATACAATGTATGGAGGTATAATTAAATTTGATTTAATTGAATTTTCATCTGATAGTTTGAATGTAAAGTTGAAAGTTAAATTTTTCTCTCCGTCAAACAAATACCTGCGTACTATTAATTTATTTGAATATACTTTTGATTCTTTAAAGTGTAAGTGGAAATTGATAGATTCTACCATAAATGTGCACTGAATCATTGTCCTCAAGCATCGTTGTTGACAGTATGATTTCAGCTATTCCCGCCGTCGGTAAATTTAAAAGGGCTCAATTTCTTTCAGAAATTGTACGAATTATTAATCGTAGAGGGAAGAATAACCTAAATATAAAAATATGATCACATAAACCTGATAACCGAACTCAAGCACCGCTCAATGATAATTGATGATACGGTTTATCTTACGAAATATTATTATGATGAAGCCGGAAGCAGGATAAGGAAAATGACTTATGCGTATCTGGGTAAATTATCAGAAGGAGTTCCTCCGGCAAATTCCGATGTCAGCAATACAAGCGACTGGTCTATCAGAAATGATGAAGTCTATAGCCGTGACGTTTCGGGCAGAGAGGTTGCTATCTATAAGAATGCTTCGATACTTGAATATCCGTTTTATGGATTGGATATGATAGGAAAGCTAAAAAATGATGAACTTCATTTTTATCTGAAAGATCATCTCGGAAGTATTAGAGCTGTAGTACAAGATGATAAAATACTAAGTTCGCAGGATTACGATGCGTGGGGATACATCCTTGAAGGCAGAACTTATCAGAGCGAAGAGGGAAAATTTAAGTTCACCGGAAAAGAGAGAGATGAAGAGAGTTTTTATGATTATTTTGGGGCGAGGTATTATGATGCGAGGATTGGGAGGTGGGGTAGTGAAGATCCACTTGGTAGGAAAAATATATCTCAAAGTCCCTATAATTATGTATTTAATAACCCTTTATTGTTTAAAGATAGAGAAGGAAGAGATGTAGTAGTAGAAGTAGATGGAACGAATATTAAAGTCACTATTAAATTTTATTATACAAAGGAAGGAGAAAGAGGTTTATCAGAAGATAAAAAAAATTTTTAGCAAGTTATCTTAAAGAAGCTAAATATTATTGGAACAAGGCTGGTAAAACTGTAGAGTATAAAGGAATTGATTATAATGTAACCTTTGATATATTATCAGAAGAAGTTAAAACTTTTGAAAACTTAGAAGAGATAAGAAAATCAAGAGACGGAAGTAATGTTGTAAAAAGTATTAATGAGGAAATGTGGGCTGGTGTAAACAAAAATGAATTATTCTTAGGAAATTCTGAAAGACTTGTTAAAAAGCAGTATACTGGCTCACATGAAATTGGACATTCATTTGGACTTCCTCATCCTGCTGGTTATGATGATGAAGAAGTCGGTCCGTTGATGATAGATGTTATGTCTTATGGAGACAATAGAGAACCACCAAGGGTTATTAATGTGAGGCAATTAATAGATAAAATAAACTTATCTGACAAATCAAAACAAATAATAAATGGAACTCCATAAGCGAAAAATAATAATGGTTAATTCTATTTTGATATTATTTTTACTAATAATTCAAGTTCAGTTTTGTTTTTCAAAAGGAATTGACTCAAGCTTTTATAAAAATATTAGCAGTATATATTACTCATACCTGCCTGATCTTAATTTAGTTAACGACTCCCTTTATTTTAATGGTTACTTGATATTCAAAATTTCAAAGAAACCCGATGAAGGAATTTATAAAACTACAAATAAAACATTTATGTGTGAAATATATTGGGTTAACAATATTGAAAAATTTGAACAAAAATCTGAGCAATATATTTATGTTTCAACTATTCAATCATTGATGGCAGGAAAAATGGCTTATTTAAGCGAAGAAGGCAGGTATGAGAAAACAAGTAGTGCAAAGAAATTTAAAGATTTTTATTATCAATTTGATAACAGTAAAATCTCGGCATTTTTGAAAAAAAATTTAAGAACTAACATCTTTGCGGATACGACGTTCTTTTGGAATTATCAAAATAATGACTCAGTTGGTTATTTTATTTTTAAGAATTCATTTGATGCTGCATTGTTAAAAACTACTTTAACATATATAAATGAAGATACAAAGAAAAAAGGAAAAATAAAGAATGCAAAAATATTGATTCCTATTTCAGAAGCATATACATTTAAACCTGTTTCAAATAAATTTTTAATAAAAAATGGGTTTCGTAAATCAAAGTGGTATCCTCAATTTTAAAAATTGATTTTGTAGTTCACACCGTTGTTTTACAATTAACAAAAGCTCTCGATCAATTGAGTTAGTTGAATTATTCAGGAACAAACAAGCTCAGAAATTGTCAAAAGCCGGAAAAACTATTCAGCTACGATGCAAACGGAAGTTTAATTCAAGACGCTCTTTAATAATAATAATGAGATGTTATATGAATACAGAAATCTTATCACTGACTAAAGGACTGTTCAAACGATCATAATACCTAAAAGAAATTATTTGATATACTATATATAATAGACTACTATCATGTACTGGGCATACGTCCAATGATATAGACTAACTGTTATTTGTTTGTCGCATATATTCCGAAAGGAATAGAAGCGGTAATCCGTAGAAAGTGGCAGACGGAGACGACCTCGGTTGGTTTAAGCATAACTTTGGAGTTAGGTCGTAAATAAACTTCAAGGTATGTTTGTAGTTTATTAGTTTATTAGCAGAAGGTCAGCAACTCAAATAACGTTGCTGACCTTTTTGCATTTATATGATATGATGA
>JAGQWH010000001.1 GCA_020437545.1 Ignavibacteriota bacterium | reverse complement strand
TTGAAAAGATAAAAACATTGATTAGCATTTATTATTAAAACTTTTTTATTTGTTTGAAAATATTTTGGACAGTATTGGTTAAAAGAATGTTACAGAATATTTTTTACAACTTTAAAAAACCGAATTTATTATTATATTGGAAACACTGATTTTCAAAATACCTTAACTTTAATATATTTTCCGGTTGACCGCTTTAAAAAAAATACTCTCTGTTCTGATCATACTTGTACTTTTTCTGCATACAAATTATCTGATTGTGTATTATTCATTATATGAGATCAACACTGAAGATCTGACAGCGAGCTGCTGCGAGAAAAAGGTGGATAACTGTAATGCTAAATGCTATCTCGATAAAAAGATGAATGATGAAGAAAATAAAACCAATAACAACAATGCAACAGCAGCAGATTCAAAATTAAAATTAACAGAGTGCGTTATTTCCGATGAAACTATTGATTTAAATTCATTTAAAAAAATCCTAAGATACTCAGCAAATTTGCATTTAAATCTTAAAGATTACATCTCTGATATAGACCATCCCCCTCAATTATAATATTAAATTTCTCTGCATTTCCATTTAATTTTTCAATCCGAAAATGATCTGTTTCCTTAAACCGGTCATTGCAGGTTATTTAATAATTTTACAAATAAAAAATGATCAATAAATTATTTATCAAGTTATCAATTTTAATATTATTTACGGGATTAGTATTTTCATTCAGTTCATGCAGTGATGACTCTGTCACAGCTCCGCCTGTTGCAGTGGTTGTACCCGAACCGGATATGTCTTCATTCATGAAAATTGATTCAGGGTATGTAATCGGTGCAAGTGCTTACATGACTTTATACGCAGGTGATTCTTTACGTACGGGTTATAATCCTTTATATTTTGTATTACATGATTCCGCCTCCGGAGTAGTGATGACAGATGCGCATATTACCATACAGCCTTTGAATCACGGTAATGCCTCGCCTGTTGAAAATCCTGATGAAGACGCTCCTGACGGAATATTCAAAGGAGCAATGGTTTTTACTCAGTCATTTACTGATTCCCCGCTTCACTGGCATCTGACATTTACAGTACATAATCATCAGGCGCAGGGCGAACCCGAAGGTGAAATTGAATTTTCAACTCCCGTTATACTGCCGAATCCGGATTTCTTTAAATCCATAATTATGCCGGACAGCACGGCTTTGTATTTATCCAACATTACTCCATACACTCCGGCAGCCGGTTTGAATAATTTTGAATTTCTTATAAGTAAAAATGAGCCTCAGCTTTATCCTCCGGATGGTTCATATTCAATTGAAATGAATCCTGTTTTTTTAGCTGACGGTCATACTACAACCGGAAATGTTACACCTGTTGGAAGTTCAAACGGACATTACTATGGCAAGATAAATTTTGATCAGAGCGGTGCGTGGAGGATCAATCTGATTATTTCCAAGAACGGGCATACTTATGCTACTTATTTTGATATGAGTTATTAAAAAATACCGAGGTTACTTATGGTGGTGAAGAAACCGTTTAAACGGTTTCTTCACCGTAAAAGAACGGCACACGCTATAACCTAAATGAAACATCTTATGCCAGTTCTAAGAGTCAATACAATGTAAAGTAATTTTACAAATGAGAAGAAAGCAGAAGATCGATCTTGTAATTTTGAAAAATGTTTATTCGTATTCTTCTTAAATAAAATTGAGCTGTAAAAAAAATAAAAACTGACCGGCTACAGCACAGAAACCGTTTAAACGGTTTCTGTGCTCTTAACGAACGATAAACGTTATATACCCTATTCATCTTCATCAGCCGGTCGTTTTTTTAATCATATTATTAAAATCTATTATGAAAAAATTAATCGTCATCATATTTGCGGTTACATTAAGTTACATTTCAGCTTCCGGCTTTAGCTTTGCAGGAAGCGATCCGCTGCACACTCACTTTAAAAATCCTGTGAAACTATCAGATATTACAGATGCAAATGAAACAGGTGATACCGAATGTGATCTCTGCGGATGCTATATGGGACTCGAACCAAATTTTGACAAAAATCAGATCGGTCTCAGATATTATGTCTTTAAATTCCATAATGATCCTCAGACGGCTGATCCGGATCCGAATCTGGATCACGAAGAGCAATCTACTACCGGTTCGGATGAATATTACAACAACATCGAACTATATGGCAGGATCTATATTGATCCGAAAACACGTATTCTTTTCGGTATTCCTTTTTCAATAAATGAAATTGATAATAAAACTCTTAACGGAATGGGAGACATGAGAATACTTGGTCAGTACAATATTTACAACACTGACATTAACGGAGAAACTAATTTCTGGCAGAGATTATTTCTCGGAGGCGGGTTTAAATTACCAACAGGTGTCTATAATAAACAGTTGACTTATGGCGTGACCGAACCGCATTTTCAGCCGGGTACGGGAAGTTTTGATTTTCTTTTTACGGGACTTTGGATAGCCAAACTTGAAAATATTGGGATCGGCTGGAGGAATGATCTTGTCTATACTGTAAATACTACAAACAAGAATGATTACAAATTCGCAAACAGATTTAATTGGGCTTCGACTTTTTCTTATGACATTATTACCGAGTCTCTCAACTTTCTTCCTTTTGCAGGAATATATCTTGAAACTGCAAATCCGGATAAATCAAACGGCGAGAATGAACCGGGTTCGGGCGGAACTGTAATAATGGGAACAATGGGTGTCGGCATTACATATAATATGCTTTCAATGGATCTTGATTATCAATTACCGATAAGTCAGAATTTTATCGGCATTCAGCCGCAGAATGACTACCGGTTTTTTGCTACTATGGGGTATTCATTTTAATAAATTTGTAATCTGCTACGACCGAATGTAAAGTTTTAAATTCCGGGACGGATAGAATGGTTTGAAATCAGCTTTGATAGATTTAAAGAAGGTTATCTTATTTAGTAACTAAAGAAAGATTTTTATTTTAGATAAATACTGATCAAAGGTCAGACAGTTAATTTCATTGCTAATCACAGTCATTATCTTTATTTTTGTTCAAAAAAATTCCCTGAATGGCAAAAGGCTTTAATGTTTTATTCGTAACCAGCGAAGTTTTCCCTTATTCAAAAACCGGCGGTTTAGCTGACATATCAAATTCTCTCCCTCAAGCTCTTAATTCCCTTGGAAATGACGTCAGGATCATCAGTCCTAAATACGGTCAGTTAGACGAAAGACGACTTCAGATACATGAGATCAAGAGACTAAAGGATCTGAAAATTGATGTTAATGGTAAGGAAGCTAAGTTCAGTATCAAATCTTCTTTTATCCATGGTAAAAATACCAAGGCTCAGATGTACCTTCTTGAGAGTCAGGATTATTTTAAGAATAAAGGGATATATCAGAATTCCATTACCAAAAAAGATTTCCCTAATAATGACGAAAGATATCTTTTTTTCTGCAAGGCAGTGATTGAAATACTCGAGATACTTCAATGGAGACCTGATGTGATCCATTGTAATGACTGGCAGACGGGACTTATACCCGCACTTCTTAAGACAGTTCACAATACCAATCCTTACATGGACGGAATCAAGACCGTATTTACAATACATAATCTTGCTTATCAGGGTAACTTCCCCAAGACAAGTTTTAAAAAAACCGGATTGCCTGATTCTGTATTAACTGAAAAAGGCGGATTGCATTACGGTCAGTTCAGTTATCTGAAGACAGGTCTGAATTATGCCGATAAAATTTCAACCGTAAGTCAGAAGTATGCCGAAGAGATCAGAACCGATAAGGAATACGGCTGCGGTCTTGAGGATGTGCTCAATGCCAGAAAAAAAGATCTTGTCGGTATTCTTAACGGAATTGATTATTCGATATGGAATCCGACAGTTGATAAACTCATCCCCTACAGATATACTTTTCAGGAGATACCTCTGAAATATGAAAATAAGAGAGAGCTGCTGGAAGGTTATAAAATTGAATATAATGAAGATACGCCTTTGATAGGTGTTATCAGCAGACTCGTCGATCAGAAAGGATTTGATCTTATAGAAAAGATCTTACCCGATCTTATGAAACTTGATGTGCAAATGATCATACTAGGTGCAGGTGAAGAGAAACATCAGAAATTCCTGAAAAAAGCTGAAAAGAAATATAAAAAGAAACTTGCGGTTCATATAGGATTTGATGAGACACTTGCGCATAAAATAGAAGCAGCGGCAGATATGTTCCTTATGCCTTCTAAATACGAGCCGTGCGGATTGAATCAGATGTACAGTTTAAGATACGGAACTGTTCCAATTGTAAGAAACACGGGCGGATTATCCGATACGATCATTGATTATAAAAAACCAAAAGGTAACGGATTCCTGTTTGATAAGTATGATCCGAAAGAGCTCCTCAGTACAATTAAGACAGCGCTTGATCTGTTTCAGGATAAGAATAAATGGATAAAAATTGCACGTCAGGGTATGTCACTTGATTTTTCATGGAAAGTTTCAGCATTGAAATACATGAAGCTTTATAAAGCCGTTGCGAAAAAGAAATCCTGAGTATATTTTTCAGCTATAATATAAAATGAACAAGGCGGTTTTTCTTGACAGGGACGGTACTATAAATGAAGAAGTAAATTATTTAAGCAATTCAGAAGATCTGAAATTATATCCTAACACTATAACGGCGCTGCAAACTTTTAAGAGTCTTGGTTTCCTGAATATTATTATTACTAATCAGTCCGGTATTGCCCGCGGATATTTCTCCGAAGAAGACTTAAGTAAAATTCATTCTGATCTGAAAAACCTTCTCACCGATGATAAAACCGGTATTGCTTTGATAGATGATATTTTTTATTCCCCGTATCATCCGGATGGGATCATTGAGAAATATAAGTTGCATAGTGAAGACAGAAAACCTGAAACCGGTATGATACGTAAAGCCGTAAATAAATTTAATATAAATTCCGGGGAATCATTTTTTATAGGTGACAGTTTTGCCGATATGCAATGCGCTGAAAATGCAGGTCTGAAAAAAATACTTGTAAAAACGGGATACGGCAATAAAGATCATGAAAGATGTAAAGAAGCAGGAATAGATATTGAGTATATTGCAGATGATCTTTTTGATGCATCGAAACACATTAAGAATTCTTTAACAACCTAAACAAGTAAATAAGATTATTTTAAATTTAATGACACTGATAAAAAAATATTCATTTGGCATAATATTACTTTTATTATTATCAAATGTTTTTATAAGTTGTGAAGATGATCCGACATCAGTCGGAATTACTTTTATAGATCCGGAGGATACCACTACTACACGCGTACTTGATTCCCAGATCGATACTATGGAGATCACTGCGGATAATTACTCATACTATATCAGCACTTATACATCCGGCAGTTTTATGATAGGTAATTATCAGGATTACACATCTAAATCCATGCTTAAATTTGTTGAGGTCAGCCCTGATTATGACAGTTCTACAATCATATCCGCCGTTCTTACACTCAGATATAACGGATATTTTTTTCAGCAGGATAAAGGTCTGACGGCATTTGACATTTACAAGATGACTAAGAATTTTAATTACCCTGATGTAACTTATGACTCTGTAAATTCTTCTGATTATGGAAATGTATCACAGGGGAGTTATCTCGGTACACCTTCCGACACACAGCAGATAAATATTCCTTTAAGTAATTCTCTGGCAAGCGAATGGCTGGAATATGCTGCCGATACAAGCTATCAGTTCAAGAATTACGGCTTAATGCTTTTACCGAATGCATCTTCGAATACTATCAAAGGATTTTATTCTTTTGTTAATACAACCGAACTTATACCTTTCGTTACGATAATTTTAACAAAAAACGGAGTGCAGGATACTGTGACTTTAAATATATCCGAACAGGTTTCTCTTACAAATGCGCCGTTGTCTGTTGTACCGGCTGACAGATTTGCATTGCAGACCGGAATTGCCTTCAGGAATGTTCTCAATTTTGATCTTTCAAAACTTCCGCCTAATGTAATTATCAATAACGTACATTTTACTTTTACACTGGATTCAAAAAATTCATTTATTTCACCCGGTGTCGACAAAAGAATTACAATAGGTGCAGTAATTGACAGTACAACAAACACAGACAGCTTATTTATAGCAGTATCACCGATAGATTCAGTAAATTATATTGCAAGTTCTACCACTCTGAACGGAATATTCCAGAGATGGAATTCAGGTTCGTTACCTAATCTCGGACTCTCAATGAGAACTATTACAGAAAGTACTAATCTTGATTATTTTGTATTTTATTCGCCTACATATTCAGATGCCGCATTAGTTCCGAGAATAAGAATAACATATACGCCAAGACAACAATGAAAAAGATAAAAAAAATAATTTTAGTTTTATTATTAACCGCAATTCTTGGAAGCGGAACCGGTTACTCTCAGGAGATACTGACATCAGGTTCTCCTTATTCAGTATTCGGCATTGGTGATCAGAATTACTTTACCAGTGTCAGGACTTTCTCCATGGGTATTCAGGGAATTTCACTTTTCGGAAATTATGTAAATACTCTTAATCCGGCTACTCTCACCCAAATGAGATCCACTCTGATCACAGTTACGGGTAATTACGGATTCTTAAAATCTTCAAACAATATTTCCGAGAATCAGAATTCAGGAGGTAATTTTCTTGGATTTAATATTGGTATTCCATTTGATCAGACAAACGGCTGGGTCATGGCTCTGGGTTTTAATTCTGAAAGTTTAATGAATTACAGAGTTAAGGTGGAAGGCAATACAGGGTATCAGCAATTTAATCAATTCTATGCCGGTAAAGGCGGTCTTTCAAGGATCAATGCAGGAATGAGCTATAATATACTCAGGATGATAAGTATAGGTCTGGAATATGATTATTCATTTGGTGAACTGAAGCAGCAGAATTTTATTAACTTTAACAATTCTTCTTATACAAATACAAATGTTAAATCTGAAATTGACTTCAGAAAATCATTTCTTAAAGGCGGAATAATTTTTGAAGTCGGTAAAATTTTCAGGAGTTTTACATTAAAGGATCTTGATCTCGGATTTGTATTTCAATCAGGTATTAATCTCAGCTCTACTCAGGATGGAATATTCGGAAATGCACTCGGCGCTGATACAGTGCTGCTAAACAGTGGAACATTAAATGTTCCGGATCAATTCGGATTGGGATTAACAAATATTTTCAATAATAAATATCTTGTAAGCGCAGATGTCCTGTATCAGGACTGGAGCAAATACACAGAATTTGGTCAGACAGTACCGCAGCTTAAAAAATCATACAGAGCCGGTCTTGGAATTGAAATTCTCCCGACTCCCAACAAACCCGGTTTCTTTCAGAAAATGACATACAGACTGGGCGGTTTTTACGAAAACGGAAAAATTCAGCTATCAGGTCAGGATATAAACGCTTACGGATTCAGAGCAGGCGTTAATATACCTCTTAGCAATTTTAATTCTATTGATCTCGGTGTGAATTATTCTATCCGCGGTACAAATGAAAATAATCTTATTCAGGATCAATTTCTTAATTTCACAATGGGTGTGAATTTCGGAGAATTATGGTTTATCAGACCTAAAGAAGAAGACCAGTGATTTTGATCTGGTCCGCAGCCGCGGATTGGGAATTTTGATTTGGGATTTAGTTTCAGACATTAAATTTTGATTCGCTGAGACTTACCACTTGGAAAGAGTTGAGATTTTACTTTTTCCTTTAACCAATTTTTTTATACAATAAATATTTTTTAAATTTAGTATGAATACACTTACACACGATCTTGCCGGTTATGATCCGGAGATTTTTGAAACCATAAAAAAAGAGACGCGCAGACAGGCTGAAAAGCTTGAGCTGATTGCATCAGAGAACTTTGTTTCCAATGCAGTGATCCAGACACTTGGATCTACTCTCACAAATAAATATGCCGAAGGTTATCCGGGAAAGAGATATTACGGCGGCTGCGAGTATGTTGATATTGCGGAAAATCTTGCAAGAGACAGGGCAAAGGAATTATTCGGAGCAGAGTATGTAAACGTTCAGCCGCATTCCGGTTCACAGGCTAATATGGCAGTCTATTTCACACTCGTAAAACCCGGCGATAAGATAATGGGTATGGATCTTTCACACGGCGGCCATCTTACACACGGTTCGCCCGTAAATTTTTCCGGACAGCTTTATGATTTCACTCAGTACGGAATCAATCCTGAAACGGAAATGCTTGATTATGATCTGATCGAACAGGTTGCAATCAGGGAAAAGCCAAAAATGATCACAGTCGGCGCAAGCGCATATTCACGTAATATTGATTATAAAAAATTCAGAGAGATCGCTGACAAGATAAACGCATTTTTATTTGCCGATATTGCTCACCCTGCAGGACTTATTGCAAAGAAATTATTAAATGATCCTGTGCCTCATTGCCATATAGTTGCTACCACTACTCATAAGACCTTAAGAGGTCCGAGAGGCGGGATGATCATGATTGGAAAAGATTTTGAAAATCCGTTTGGTAAAGTCGCTCCGAAATCAGGAAGAGTGAAAATGATGAGCGAACTCATAGACTCGATGGTAATGCCCGGAATTCAGGGCGGTCCTCTTATGCATGTAATAGCGGCTAAAGCTGTTGCATTCAAAGAAGCTCTGGAAGATGATTTTCTGGAATATGCAAAACAGGTTATAAAAAATGCACAGGCGCTTGCCAATAAACTGATATCCTATGATTATAAAGTTATCTCAGGCGGCACAGATAATCATCTGATGCTTATCGATCTCAGGAATAAAGGTGTTTCCGGAAAAGCTGCAGAAGAAGCTCTTGATTCGATCGGAATTACGTGTAATAAAAATTCAGTTCCCTACGATGACAAAAGTCCTCTCGTAACAAGCGGAATAAGATTAGGCACACCTGCTCTTACTACCCGCGGAATGAAAGAACCTGAAATGGAAATTATAGCTGATCTTATTAACAAAGTTATTACGAATCATAAAGATGAGAATGTGAAAAAAGAAGTAAGCAAAGAAGTTACTGACCTTACTTCCGGATTCAAACTTTATGATGATCTGAAAATAGGATAATTAAAAATTCTGTTTGCTGAATTATGATCTCTGATATAAAAGAAATAAAAGATACCGAGGATAATCATTCAGATCCTGAATCAGAAAACGATTTCAATTCAGTTAATTCGGATGAGGAAGGTGAAATGACCTTTCTTGAACATCTGGAAGAATTCAGATGGAGACTGATCAGATCGGCAATAGGAGTAGTTATAGGAGGAATAATAGTCGGAATATTCATCACCTGGATAATGGATAACGTATTGCTGCTTCCTGCTCAACAGACGACACCGCCTTTAAAGCTGCAGAACATCAAACCTTTCGGACAGTTTTCATTGTATATGGAAGTTATAATCGTCGGAGGTATTATTCTCAGCATACCTAATATCATTTATCAGTTCTGGAAATTCATCGAACCGGCTCTAAAACCTTCTGAGAGTAAATACATAAAAAGCATTGTCATATATTCGAGTATTTGTTTTCTTTCAGGGATAGTATTTGCTTATTTTGTAATGCTTCCGACTGCACTGGAGTTCTTTGCAAATTTCGGTTCGTCCGTTATCGATAATATTATTGCAGTAGATGAATATTTCAGTTTCATAATTTCGACTATGCTGGCAGCAGGTCTGGTGTTCGAACTTCCGATGGTATCTTTCTTTCTTTCAAAGATCGGGATTCTCAAACCGGATTTTATGAAAAAATACAGGAAACATGCTATCATATTAATTTTACTTATAGCCGGAATACTGACACCAAGTCCTGATATTACAAGTCAGCTTCTGTTAGCCGGACCGCTGTTTGTTCTATACGAAATAAGTATAATTATTTGCAAAATATCACAGAAGAAGACAGCTAAATAAATTTTATAAGTTTGAATTTAAAAAAAATATCCGCACCGATCACATCCGAACTTGCTGCATTTGAAAAGCAGTTTTCAAGTGTACTCAAATCAAAAGTTGCGCTTATAGATCTCATCACTAAATATATTTTAAAACAAAAAGGTAAACAGATCCGTCCGATACTTGTGCTTTTATCGGCTAAACTGTGCGGGGAGATAAATCCAAGAACTTACATTGCTGCAAATTTGGTAGAGCTTTTGCATACAGCGACTCTTATACACGATGATGTAGTTGATGAAGCAAAGACACGAAGAGGCATCGCTTCCATAAATGCCGTCTGGAAAAACAAAGCCTCTGTGCTGATAGGTGATTACCTGTTATCCAAAGGTTTGCTCATATCTCTTGAAAACAATGAATACGATTTCCTTCAGCTTACTTCAGAAGCTGTGAGAAGAATGTCTGAAGGAGAACTTCTTCAGATTCAGAAGGCAAGAAATTTCGATGCTTCGGAAGAAACCTATTTTAAGGTAATCTCAGACAAGACCGCTTCGCTTATCAAGACCTGCTGCAAACTCGGAGCTCTCAGCACTGCAAAGAATAAATCCGATGTGGAAAAACTCGGTGTCTTCGGTGAAAATATCGGTATTGCATTCCAGCTCAGAGATGATATACTCGATTACACAGGCAGAAAAAAACTTCTCGGCAAATCCACAGGCAATGATCTTAAAGAAAAAAAGTTCACACTCCCGCTTATAGTCTCTCTCCGAAATGCTCCTAAGAAAGAATCTGCACAGATAATGAAACTTATCAAAAGTGACCGGACTAAGAAGTTTGATGAAGTTTTTGAATTTGTTATAAAATACGGAGGTGTGGAATATTCCGAAAAGAAAGTTGAGGAATATTCTGAAGAAGCCATTAAATCAATCAAAGACTTTAAAGACAATGAAGTAAAAGAATCCCTTCTTGAGTTTGTCAAATTCGTCAGCACCAGAGATCATTAATTTTAAAAAAGATTTGTAATTATTTTAAAGGATCTCAGTGATGATCAATTTCAGTTCCGGGGTGTGAGCCGCCTCAATGGCTTGAAGATAACTAAATTCACAGACTCTTTACAATAAAAACATATTAATAATAATTTTATGACAGCAAAAGAATTAATCTTGGATCAGTTCGATGCTTGCTTTAACTCAGAGAACTGGTTCATCCCGCTTACAAAATCACTTGAAGATCTTACGCCCGATCAGGCTAAGTGGAAAGACGGAAACGCAAACCATTCCATAATACAGCTTGTAAGGCATCTTATATTCTGGAACGAAAGATATTTAATGCGGTTTATCGGGGAGCCATTACCTCCCGTAAATATCGGCGGTGAAGATCCGACCTTTGATCTGAATCCTTCAGACTGGGAATCGGAATTAAAAAAGCTGAATAATGTCTTTTCAGATTTCCGTATTGCTATTGAAAATGCAACTGATGAAAAGCTGCAAAGTTTATCCGGTAAGGACAGAGAAGACAACTGGTATACGGTCCTTTCAAATATCAATATTCATAATGCATATCATACAGGTCAGATAATCTTTATCAGAAAGCTTCAGGGTTCGTGGAAATAAGACTGAAACGTGATCCGTACATTTACCGATCAGACTCTGCGAACTGTTTGGGAATGGAATAATACACGTCCGTGGCTGCAGATTCGACAGAACTGTTCAGCTCATTTCGAGCATTCTCTGCAGCGGTTTTAATGCTCTTTTCATAATGTCAGCATCAAGTGTGATCTCGGGAGTTTTGTCCCGCATACAGAGATACAGTTTTTCCAGAGTGTTGAGTTTCATGTACGGGCATTCGTTACAGTTGCAGCTGTTCTCAGGCGGCGCGGGGATGAATTTCTTTCCGGGATTTTTCAGAAGCATCTGATGAATGATCCCCGGTTCGGTGGCGACTATGAATTCATCTGACTCTGATTCCGAAACAAACTTCAGCAGTCCGCTTGTCGAACCAATATAATCCGCATTATTCAATACCGCCTCTTCACATTCGGGATGTGCTATGATGAGCGCTTTCGGATTCTGAAATTTAAGCTGAGTGATTTTCTTTTCACTGAACGTCTCGTGTACTATACAGGCTCCCTGCCAGAGAAGCATATCACGTCCCGATTTTTTAATTACATATCTTCCGAGATTCCTGTCAGGCGCAAACATGATCTTCTGCTCTTTCGGGATCTGATTAACTATCTTCACCGCATTGGAAGAAGTGCAGATAATATCCGACATTGCTTTTACGTCTGCCGAACAGTTGATATAACTTATAAGAAGATGATCAGGATTCTGATCTTTGAATTTTTGCAATAACGGCGCGGGGCAGCCTTCGGCAAGCGAGCATCCGGCATCTAGATCCGGAAGCAGCACGAGCTTATGAGGATTCAGTATCTTGGCCGTCTCCGCCATGAAATGAACTCCTGCAAAGACAATTACATCAGCATCCGTTTTTGCTGCCTGCTGTGAAAGCTGCAGACTGTCGCCTATAAAATCAGCTAGATCCTGAATTTCGGATTCCTGATAATAATGCGCCAGTATGACGGCATTCATTTCCTTTTTTAATTTTTTGATCTCGGCTTCAAGATCGAGAGAAAGATCAATTTGTCCGATCCCTTTGATATTCAGGGAATTTTTTGATAATGTGTCTGATTGGTTGCTCATAAATTTTTCGGTTTTCAATAAGTGTTTAATGTAAAATAAAAAGAATAATTTGTTTTTGAAAGGTTAGAGAAAAAACTTTGCAGAGTGAACATTCATATTTTTCTGCCTCAAATCCGCCGCGGCGGATCAAAGACACTGCATTTGTCCAAGTTACGAAAAAGGAATTGCAGATTACAAGTTAAAAGTTACGAGTTACGTATTACTGTATTCATGGGATTTAATAAATAATTACTGAACATTGAAAATTGCCCTCCCCCTCCGCCGTGGCGGATTGTCATTCCCGCAATCTTTTGAGCGGGAATCCAGGAATTGAATAAATACTTTATTCTTTAATACAAATAAAACTTCAATAACTACCTTATTTCCAAATTTACTATCAACAGTCTACACTCTGACTAGAAGAACAGAGAACACGCAATCCCTACGGGATTGTTATTATTACTTTACATTGCTACCAATACGTCTTCCCTACGGGAAGATTTTTTATAAAATGGAAATTAACTGATTGACAAAGAGAATATGTCGTCCCTACGGGACTGTTTTTTCTTGTATTATATTGCTACCGATATTCCGTCCCTACGGGACGGGCATTAATTTTATTATATTGCTACCGACATTCCATCCCTACGGGACGGTTTTTTCTTGTATTATATTACTTGTATTATATTGCTACCGATATTCCGTCCCTACGGGACGGGCATAAATTTAATTATTATGCAACCGACATTCCGTCCCTCCGGGACGGGTATTAATTAAAACTATTAACTACTAACTATTAACTATTAACTACTAACTACTAACTACTAACTACTAACTGATTTCGAAATTGATTCTCAGCGATTTGTTTTATACGTTACCGTAATGCATAATTGAACAGGATACACAACATGAAAAAACTGATCCTCCTCGAACTCGCGCTGCTGTTTCTTGCGACTACATTCCAATCTGATAATCCGCCGGGATGGTATCAGCAGACTTTGCCTGTGAATGATAATATAAATGATATATTCTTTTTGGATAGTCTGAATGGGTGGGCGGTGACAGATTACCAAGGTGTAAGTTCGGATACCAGTTACATTCTAAGTACAACAAATGGTGGAAATAATTGGGAAATCAATTATAAGACTTTTGTTCAATTTAAGACTATACAATTTACTGATTCAGCTATTGGATATGCTTGCGGTATAGGTCCAGGTCCGGAATTATTTAAATCGACAAATGGTGGTGTAAATTGGGAAATTCTTAATGTGTTGACCTTCACATGGAAATCCGATTTGAATTTTATCAATCAAGATACAGGCTGGGTTTGCAGTAGTGATCCTTTCGACGGCGGTGTATTTAAGACAACTGATGGAGGGCTGAGCTGGGTTCAACAAGTAAATCTTACTACCGCAAATCCTCAAAAAATATTTTTTGTTAATAATGAAATTGGTTGGATAGGAAATGAACATGGGAGATTATATAAAACAACGAACAGCGGAGTGAATTGGAATTTGCAGTATACTTCTATAGCAAGCATTGAAGCAATTTTTTTTATAAACGATCAAAATGGATGGGTAAGAGGGGGTACAACCGGGAGTATTATTGGAGTAAGTTATACAACAAACGGAGGCGTTAATTGGATAAATTCAACAGGTAATACAATTGGGGGATTTGATTTAAAGTTTGTAAATGATTCTATTGGATATGCCGGTACATATTCTTCTTTCAAAGTTATGAAATCAACTAATGGTGGCAAAAATTGGGGATATCAAAACACACCTATCGGAAGTGGTAATTTAATTTCAGTTTTAAAAAATGATACTTTAAATGCCTGGGCTGGTCCGATTATGCATACAAATGATGGAGGAGGAAAAATAATACTCACAGAAATAAGTGAAACAAATTTACTTACAATTGATAATTTTACTTTATCTCAAAATTATCCCAATCCTTTCAATCCTAAAACAAAAATAAATTATGAGATAAAGAAAGCAGGATTTATAAATCTTACAGTTTATGACATTCGGGGAAGTAAAATATCTGTTTTAATTAATAAAAAACAAAACCCGGGTAATTATGAAACGGAATTTGACGGCAGCCATTTAAACAGCGGAGTTTATTTTTACAAAATACTTGTAACAGACGAAAAGTCTGATGATGTTTTTTCTGAAACAAGGAGCATGCTTCTTATAAAATAATAGATCATGAAAAATACCAATAAAAGTTATAAAGTCTTTGAATTCGTAATAGCGGTAGTAATCATTCCTTTAGTTTATTATCTGATCTGGAGCGGATTTGAATTTATTCAGAGACCCGGCATTTTAGGCAAACATGCCTCAAAGGAAGACATTGTGCCGGATTATGTGGATATGATCAGAGATCCGGGATCAGAATCCTGGATCAATGGTAATTATAAGAAAGAGTTTGAAGCAATGACTGAAATAATGAATTTTAAAGATAACGTTTCAGGATCCGGCAAGGATATTGAAACACTTGAAAAGTTATGCAGCGGCAACAGGTTTGTGACCGGAGTTGAGAGAAATGACAAAGGATATTATTTTAAGAATGTATCGGGAGCAATAGAATCCGATGAAGGAAAAAATGTATTGCACGCATGTCCGAATGTGCTGAAGTGTCCGGAAGGAAATGCAATGCCGAGGATCATCTGTCAGGACATTCAGAACGGAGCTACGGGAAAGAGCTTGCTTAGTGAAGAATTCCGGAGTCAGGATAATTCATCACTGCAGATAAAGCCTGTGATGAGGATCAGGAAAAAGGATTTTAACGTAATGGATGAAAGACCTGTGATCGGGATCATTATCAGAGATCAGGAAAAAAGAACTTATGACACCATTGTGATTACAGTAAGTAATTTTTCCGATAAATATAAAGGAGAATATGACGGTCAATATTTACAGGATTTCAATTTCCTGGCATCATTAAATTCTTTGGAAGTATCTTCAGAAAAAGTATTTGGCAAAGATCAAAATATATCATCCGGAAGAGCAGATGAAAATCCTGATATAAAAGTGTACTGGTACGGACAGGTGGAAGTATGGTTTGAGAAGCTGATCTTAGATGACGACATGGCTGAAAATATATTCGGCTCTGAGGATAATTACGGAGGAAGATTCGATCAAAAGATATCAGAATGTACAACGCCGGTCAACTTCAGTTACCTGCTGAATAAAGTAAAGAATGATGATATTTGTATGTCAAATCAGGTCTGCATGAATTATGTACTCGACAGAATGTATAAGACACTTTATCCGGCACAATATGCAAAAGCAATGCTGGCGGGAAGTTGAAAACTAATATTTACATTAATCCCAAAAAGGAAACATGAAAAAACTGATCCTCCTCGAACTCGCGCTGCTGTTTCTTGCGACTACATTCCAGTCTGATAATCCGCCGGGATGGTATCAGCAGACTTTGCCTGTGAATGATAATATAAATGATATATTTTTTCTGGATAGTCTGAATGGGTGGGCGGTGACTTATGGAAGAATAAATCCACCTGATACTGCATACATTTTGAAAACAACTAATGGCGGAGATAATTGGAATGTTCAGTTCTCAAATGTTAATGATTTTCTTTCAATTCAATTTGCAAATGAAAATACCGGTTATGCCTGCGGAGGTTTCGGGATCGGAACATTATTCAAATCGACAAATGGAGGAACAAACTGGAATAATATTACTTTTGGTTCAACTAACAGATTTAACGATTTAGTTTTTATCAATAAAGATACCGGTTGGGTATGCAGTAGTGATTCCTTCGACGGCGGTGTGTTTAAGACAACTGATGGCGGGCTGAGCTGGGTTCAACAAGTAAATCTTACTACCGCAAATCCTCAGAGAATATTTTTTGTTAATAATGAAATTGGTTGGATAGGAAATGAACATAGAAGATTATATAAAACAACAAACAGTGGAGTTAATTGGAATTTGCAATATACATTTCCTCAAACAAATTCTAATGTTAGAGACATTTTATTTACTAGCGCAGATACAGGATGGATATCGGAGAGTTATGAAAACAATATACAATTTTCAAGTAATGGCGGTACTAACTGGATAAGTCAATCTTTGCCTGCGAAAGGAGGTATAATTGCTTTCTCACAGCCTGAAAAATTTTCTTCAATTGATGGTAAAAATATTTGGGGTGGAGGAGGAACTGCTTCTTTTGGTATGGGAAGATTTAGAGGAATAATATATAAAAGTTCAAACAGTGGAACAAATTGGTATTATCAAATACCCGATACTAGTATTCATATTTTTAATTATACAAATATTCAGTTTATAAATGACAGTTTAGGTTGGGCAAGCAATACAGGAATGATCCATACAACTGACGGTGGCGGAACTTTGGTTAGTATTTCAAATTCAGAATTTGAGCTGCCCGGTTCATTTGTTCTCTCTCAGAATTATCCTAATCCTTTCAATCCCAAAACAAAAATAAATTATGAGATAAAGAACTCAGGTTTTATAAATCTAACAGTTTATGACATTCGGGGAAGTAAAATATCTGTTTTAATTAATAAAAAACAAAACCCGGGTAATTATGAAATAGAATTTGACGGCAGCCATTTAAACAGCGGAGTTTATTTTTACAGTTTGTTTATAGATGGAGAAAAGATGAATACTAAAAAGATGGTTTTGGTTCGTTGAGTTGATAATGAATATTTTCCACCGGCGGTAAATTAAAAATTCTGAGTCTGTCATTCCCGCGAAAGCGGGAATCCAGGAACTTGACGAATGAATCACTTTTCTTTGTAAACTTACAAATTAAAATTAGAACTCAAAAATTTAAAATTTATTTAAGACTAATTGTAAGAATATAAACTTATTCACTTTTCATTTCCATTTCTTAGTTATTCATAATCATTCGTATCTACAAACATCCTGGATTCCCGCTTTCGCGGGAATGACAATTCTTTTCACGTTCTCATACTGAACTCACTTGAGGATATAGTTTTCTCCCGTAGCGGAGTTGGGAGATACAGGACTCCGCCAAAACAGATCAGCCGGCATTCTTTATAAACACAAAAATCTCTCTTGTAAAAAACAAACTCTTTAATCAAATTACATAAACTAATTTCCCGCTTTGTACAGGAAAATCCTTACACGGTCAATTCTCATTCTCTCCTTTGTCAGTTTCCTTACTGACATTTCAAGTGAAATGCTTTATCCAATTATGCCGATCTATCTTAAGAGCATTGGCTTTTCCGTTGTGCTTATCGGAGTTCTGGAGGGACTTGCAGAAGCGACAGCCGGTCTGAGCAAAGGATATTTCGGGAAGATGTCGGACCTGTCAGGAAAGAGAGTTCCGTTTGTCAGAGCCGGATATATGATGAGCGCAATATCGAAACCAATGATGGCAATTTTCATATTTCCGTTATGGATATTTTTTGCACGGACAATTGACAGGCTCGGAAAAGGCATCAGAACTTCGGCGAGGGATGCGATCCTGTCAGATGAAACCACTCCCGAACACAAAGCCAAGGTATTCGGATTTCACAGGGGAATGGATACTCTCGGTGCAGTGCTTGGTCCCGTCTTTGCTTTGATCTATTTATATTTCTATCCCGAACAATACAGAACGCTTTTCTTTGTTGCATTCATACCGGCGGTGTTAGGGGTAGTTTTTACATTTGTATTAAAAGACAAAAACAAAGCGAACGAACACACAATATCAAAAGCGGAAAAGAAAAAATTCTTTTCATTTTTGTCATACTGGAAAGTTTCAGGGAAAGAGTATAAAAAGCTTGTTGCAGGATTATTTGCTTTTACGCTGCTCAACAGTTCGGACATATTCCTTCTGCTGATGGTAAAAAATCTCGGCTTCCCGGATGATAAAGTGATCTTTGTATATATATTTTACAATCTTGTGTATGCGCTCTCGGCTTTTCCGATCGGGATACTTGCCGATAAGATCGGATTCAAGAACAACTATATTATCGGACTGGTTCTTTTTGCAGTAGTATACGCAAGCATGGCGATGGATCCGGGTATCGGATTTTTATTCTTCATTTTTTTTCTTTACGGTCTGTATGCATCCTCTACGGAAGGCGTTTCAAAAGCATGGATAACAAACATTTCAGATAAGAAAGACACTGCTACGGCGCTTGGATTTTATTCGGGGCTGAATAGTATTTTTTCACTTGCCGCAAGTTCGCTGGCAGGCTGGCTCTGGTACACATTTGATGCTAAGGTAATGTTTATTTTTTCGGCAGTTGGAACGGTGGGAGTAATTATTTATTTTCTTTTGAATTTCAGAAAGCAGATCTATTCATCTGTATAATCATACTTCACGACATATTTTCTCCAGTCATCATTTGTGACTAATTTGAGATCGCATTTGATCCTGTAAATAAAATAATGAAAATAAGCTCTGTTGAGTCTCCAGACATCTTTGCCTGTATATTTTTCCCTTAGGGAATTGAAGTAAAATTTAAACATTGAAGGTATATGAGAAAACATGATAAGCTTCATAAGAACTTTTTTTGAATTCTCATTCTTTCTGAAGATCGTAAAGCTGTCACAGTTACCCTGATTGGCAAACCTGTAATTCATATATTTCTGCGTCATTCTTGAGCGCGGGATGATATGATGGGTCACTGCAGAATCGATATAGGCAAAATTATATCCTGCATTCAGAACCTTAATATTAAGACCGGTCTCACCGTTGCCGATTAGTTTCTCTTTTACAATATCAGGATTGAATCCGCCGCATTCAAAGAGAATTTTCTTAAGAATAGCCTGATGACAACTGTAAATTCCCATATCATAAGCTGCTATGATAAGTTTTTCAGATTTTTCTATAAGACTCAGAGATCCGTTTTTAAAATATTTTAAAAGCCATTCGGGTGGATCAAATTCCCACTTCGGCAAAACCTTTCCGCCGACAATCGCAACATTGTAATCAAGATCAAACGGTTTAACGATATTCATAAGCAGATCTTTATCAGCTATCATATCATCATCAGTAAAATACAGGACTTCGCTTTCAGATAATTTTGCAGCAGTATTCCTTGCTATGTGAGCACCCTGTTTTTTTTCAAATAAATATTTTACGGGAACCTCTGATTTTGAATTCCACTTTTCAACTATCTGCTTCGTATTATCACTTGAGTTGTTATCTACAACAATAATCTCAAACAAATCCTTTGGATATGTTTGATTAATGCAACTTTCGAGTGTAATATCAAGAATTTTCGCTCTGTTGAAGGTGGGAATTATTATTGAGATTGTTCTCAAACCTTTATTCATTATAAGGAACTTCTTCTAATATAATTTTTAAAATGCAATTTAATGAAAATATAATCAGATTTAAACATGATAAATTTTATACATTATTTACCGATCTCTACTTCTTTTACCATCTTATCATCAAGTATAACGTCTTTACCGTTAATGATGCTGTTACATATCTCGTCCAGTATTATGTTGTTTCCCGGCAGGAGATCATTCAGTTTGTTCACATCAATATTACCAAAATGACCTTCCGTCTTATTTACAATATTGATCGGGATCTGACGCTGTATGAAATATGAATAAGCATACTGTCTGGCAAGAGCGATCTGCTCCGGATCAGGTCTTTCGATCGAAGCTGCATTCTTCATCAGATCAAAATACTCTTCTTTAGTCTTGGCATCTATAGTAAATCCTTTTCCCGAGAAATGAGCCTCGCCGCCTGATACGACGGGCTTTCCGAGAACCGGAAGTTCGGCTCCCATTGTACCAAATAACGTTATACCTACATCTATAAGTTTATACAAACCAAGCGAATTGATTTCAGAATCAGACCATAATATTTTCACATGACCCGGAATCTCCTTGTAATGTTCTTTAATAAAATCATCATTGGTATAAAGACTGCCTGAGACTTTTTCACCGGGATGAACTCTTACGATCCAGTTCACATCCGTAATTTTAAATATCGTTTCCAGTGATTCACTAAGCCACTGATTGGCATTATCAAAGACCATGGTCGAAAGATCAAATGAAAGATCCCAGCTCACATGACAGAATAGACATGCAACTTTCTTACCATTATCAAAACCAAGTTTTTTTCTCAGATCTTCGGGATCTTCGGGAAGAGTCACATTAAGAAAATCTCTTTTATTGCCTTTGTTGAATCTGTGATGAATATAAAGATCCAGTGTCTTATTTTCTTCCTCCGTAAGCGGAGTATTTTTTCTTTTCTGCCATTCGGGTTCGGTGATACCGCGGAATTCCAGCTTGTTCGGCTTCTTAGGTACGGTAAAATAATGCAGAAAATCCCTGAAGCCGCTTGACCAGATGATGGCTTTGATGCCTTTAAGATATGCTAAAAGTATCGGCGGGGAAAAATCCACATAGACTCCGTGCGAACCGTAGATGCTCACCGGCTTGAATTTGTTTATGACCTCTTCAGCTATATAAGTATTGACAAGTCCTGCATAAAAATATTTTCTGAAAATGATCTCATCCTCTTTTTTAAGATCTTTTTTCTCAATAATAAATCCTTTCATGTATCTGATCACCGAGCTCCAGGCTAGCATACCAACATCAACGCCCAGATATTTATAATGAAAAATTTCATCTAATTCGATTGATTGTGACAGATCAAGAAATTCTTTTTTCTTTTCTTCTGATATGTAATCACCTGCAACCGAATAATCGACATTATACAGTCCGGCTACATATTTCATGATTGAAAAACATTTAGGGCATTTATCCTTCCATTCGCTCAGCTCTTCCTTTTTCTCAAGACCTCTTTGAATGCAGGCTTCGGGTGTACCGTCACAGATTATGAAATGAGTCTTATAACCTCTGATGTTCAGCGCTCCGGCGATCATGGCATTCTTCTTCATAATGTCACCGAATCCTCCCATTTCCCAGACTATTATTACCGGCGAATCATCTGTAACTTTTGAATGCTTCTGCGTGAATTTGTAATACTTATATTTTAAAGTATCTTTTCTTTTAAGATAATCCCGGAACCGTTTAATATAATTATTGGAACTCATTTTATCATCGTCTGAAGGTTAAAAATTGCTGAGTAAAATATTTATTAAATGAATAAATATAAATCTAATTGCTTAAGTATATTTTTGTAATATGAATTAATGAGCCTCTTAAAATCATGTAATCGGATAAATCTCTTCCGGATATGTATTTTAAGATAATTTTATTTTGCCATATGTCTTAAAACTTAAATTAAAATGATTAACTGAATGTATTTTAATTATAAGATTTTTTTTTAATATTACGAACCTATGAAAGCTATGATACTCTCAGCCGGTTTCGGTACAAGATTAAAACATTATACAAAGACTCTGCCCAAGGCTCTCGTCCGGTACAGAAATAAACCAATGATAAGTTATCAGATAGAATTACTGAAAAAACTCGGAGTGGATGAAATAGTCGTAAATGCTCATCATCATTCGCATAAACTGACAGAATATTTTACTCACAATAAATTTGGTGTTGATGGTTATGTCATTATCGAAGAAGAAATACTTGGCACCGGCGGCGGGATTCTTAATGCCGAACAGTTTTTCAGGGATGAGGATTTTTTTCTTGTGATAAATGTGGATGTGGAAACCAACATGGATTTTGAAAGAATGATAATTTATCATCAGTCCGTAAATCCCCTTGCAACGATAGCTGTTCAGAACAGGATCTCAAAACGATATCTTGATTTTGATGACGATATGAAACTTATCGGCAGAGCAAAAAAAATTGATCATTCAATCAATCAGTTTGCGTTTAACGGTGTGCATATAATTTCCGGACGGTTCTTCAAACTTGGTCTGGAGCTGAAATATCAGGACATACTGGATATTTATTTTAAAGCGATCAAAGAAAATAATGAAGTCGTGCGGGGTTATGATGTAGGCGGATGTAAGTTCAAGGATCTTGGAAAGATAGAAAATCTTCTGTCTTAATCAGATTTTAAAGCACCACAGACTCAATTCTTTTTACTTCAGGTATCTCATGCATAAGAGCTCTTTCAATACCGGCTCTCAGGGTCATCATTCTTAAAGGACAGTCTTTACAGGCACCAGTCAGACAAACTTCAACAATACCGTCTTCTTTTTTTATATTTACCAGTTCCACACCTCCATTGTCAAGCTCAAGATACGGTCTGATCTTTTCAAGTACTTTTTCTACATTTTCAATATTTAACTCACTCATCATCCGATGCATAAATTTTTTCAGTCTTTAACTCAATTTTCTCTATAAAAATTTATTCAACCTTTTTCATATTCTCTTCCATATATCTTGCATAGTCGAGTTTCCAGGTTCCGTCTTCCTTTATTGAATATAATTCAGAATTACTGTTATCCTTTAATTTGATTATGACTGTTGCTTTGTCTCCTTCTTTCTTTTCTTCTACTACTTCAAATTCCGATCCCATCATTCCTACTGTGCCCGAACTAGAAAAACTCTTTTCAAAATATTCCTTCCCGCTCTGATTCCTTGTTTTGGCTATATCATCGTACATTTTCTGCGATCCGGAGGAAAGATAATTCCAGGCTTTTCCCGGATTCTGCTCCTGTAATGCTTTATCAAAATCTTTTATGGAATTTGCAGGTGAATCCGATCCGCCTGTGGATCCGCATCCAGCCAATAATATCAATACAAAGAGGATATAAATTTGCTTTTTCATGATAAAAATTTATTTAAATTTAACTTAATCATTAACTTATATTTCTATTACTACATCGGGTGTATTTACTCTTTCCGTATTTTTTTTGTTAATCTCTTTTATGATATCCGAAGCTATTTTTCCGAAAATTTCTTCAGAATCCTTATCAGTAAGTACGGAAGGCTTTCCTTCGTCTCCGCCGGCTCTGATCCTGGTATTGATCGGTATTTCTCCAAGCAGGTTTACTTTGAACTCTTCCGCCATTTTTCTACCGCCGTCTTTTCCGAAGATAAATTCTTTGCTACCGTCGGGATTAATATAATAGCTCATATTTTCAATAATACCTAAAGTAGGCACATTGACTTTTTCAAACATAATGTAACCTTTTTTTGCATCTGCAATTGATATCTCCTGCGGAGTGGAAACTATGACAGCTCCGGTAAGAGGAATGGTCTGACTTAATGTAAGCTGTATGTCGCCTGTTCCGGGAGGCATGTCAAAAAGCAGAAAATCCAGATCGCCCCAGACCACGTCGGCCATGAACTGTTTAAGAGCGCTCGAAGCCATAGGTCCGCGCCATACAACGGCTGTATTAGCATCCATCAGAAATCCGATTGACATTACCTTCACGCCGTATTTTTCCATCGGTACGAGTTTGTTCTTGTCTCCAACCTTTGTAATACCGGGTTTTCCTTTTAGATCAAACATCAGAGGAATCGACGGTCCGTAAATATCCGCATCGATAAGCCCCACCTTAAAACCTTTTTCAGCAAGGGCAACTGCAATATTCACAGCGACGGTGGATTTACCCACACCGCCCTTACCCGAGGCTATTGCAATGGTATTTTTGATTCCGGGTAAGACAGATGATTTCTTTTCGTTTATGTGTTCGGTGATACCCTGAACAAAAGCTACTTCAACGCTTTTTATTTCGGGAAAGGATTTTTTAAATTCATTTTTAATGGATTCAATAGTTTCCGAACGTACATTTTCAGGAAGTTCAGAAATGCCGAGTGTAAGTTTAAGATCATTTCCGTTAAGTGAAATTGAATTCACGAAACCAAGTTTTACGAAATCAACGTTAAGCTCAGGTTCCTTGATCTTAGAAAGAACCTCTTTTATTTTATCTTCAGTCATATTTTATAGTCATATTTTTTAATGAATTTCAAATTAGCAATTATATAAGTTTTGTGAAATGAAATTATAATTAAATATTTTCGATGGAGCAACCCGCCTTTTTGATTCATTTTAAATGAAATATACTTACTCTAATTTTTTCATTATTAACAAACTTAAAATTGATTAAATTATGTAAAATTTTTTCTTACTTTGACTTTAAATAAAACAGCACGGATCTCGCTTTTTATATTGATAGTATTTGCCATATTCTGGCTTGGCGGGATCAATGTCAGATTCTTTATTGGTAATCAACTTCTGAATTACGATGAATTCAATTTCAGAACAAGCATACCTCCCGATGAAGAAAATCAGATCTTCAAAATGATCTCTGACGCTTCGATCATGATAATGGTCTCTTATATCTTTGTACTTGCAAGCGCAATCGTGTTTGTAAGGTCTGTTAAGATAAATCTGCGTGAAAATCCCTGGTTTCTGATGTGCTGTATCCTGTTCTTTGCATTTGTACCTGTTGAGCTTTACACATCATTTATTGATATAAAGTTTGCTTTACTTTTTGATAAAAGACCGGCCAATCATGACAGGCTGCTCGAGTTGTTTGGCGAAAGGATAGGATTTCTCAGAGGTGTACCATGGATCGCAGTGATGAGTTATTATACAATAATCTGGCTTTCGGTATTCAAACCCATGAAAAAGACAATGGCTCAGATAGAGGAGGAAGAAAAAATGATTGAAGATACGCATGGTTATAAATATTTATTTCATGAAGAAGATGACCTGGTCACTGAAGAGTTTAATGAAACTGTAAATTGACCAGTTAACACAATTAACCAAATTAACTATTTCTCCATCCCCTTTGGCAAAGATCATTAAAAAAGCCGTAAAACCTGTAAATGACAGTAAGAAGGATATTCTCATAGACGAACTCATTGAAGCTCTCGATAAACTGGGATATTCGGTCAGGATCGAAAAAGGAGTATTCAAAGGAGGGTTTTGTCTTTTAAGAGATCAAAAATTATTTCTTCTCAATAAAAATCTTGATCAGGATAAAAAGATCAACATACTGGTAAAAAACATTGCAGGGATAGGCATTGAAGGGATTTTCCTTAAACCAAATATTCGTGAACTTGTGGAAAAAGAAACCGGTGAAAGTTCTGACGGTACTTTATTATAATCAAACCAAATTGAATTAATTCTGAATTAATATAAATGAAAGTAATTGTATTAGGCACCGGTACATCGCAGGGTGTGCCTGTAATTGGCTGCAAATGTGAAACCTGCCGGTCAGATAACCCAAAGGATAAAAGATTAAGAACTTCGGCTTATATTGAGACCGGAGGTTCGAAAATACTGATAGACACTTCAATAGATTTCAGACAACAGATGCTGATGAATAATATTGATGACATAGATGCTGTCTTATATACACATCATCATGTTGACCATATAAACGGAATGGATGATCTCAGACAGATCACACAGAAGCATAAGAAGACCATCGAGCTCTATGGCAATAAAACTACCGTTGATGAAATGAAGATCTCGTTCAGATATGTCTTTGAAAAGAATCTCATCAAACATCACGCAGTGCCGCTTGTTCATTTCAATAAGATCACAAATAAAAAATTTATGATAGGCGATGTGAATATTATTCCGGTAGAATGCATGCACGGCAATCTGAAGATATTCGGATACAGGATAAATGATTTTGCTTATATCACAGACTGCAGTTTCATTTCAGATAAGGAATTAAAAAAGCTTGAAGGATTGAAAATACTGGTGCTGAATGCATTACGTATCAGACCTCATCCGACACATTTCAATCTTCAGCAGGCTATCGAAGTTTCAAAAAAAGTTAAACCAAAGAAAACATATTTTACTCATCTTACTCATGATATTCTTCATAAAAAAATTAATTCGACTTTACCAAAAGGAATCGAACTGGGATATGACGGAATGGAATTCAAACTGTAAGTATGCTAACAAAAAATTTATAAATGAAGAATACATTAATCAAAGCAACGCTTGAATCAGGCAGGATATTAAAAGAAAATTTCGGATGTAATTTTAAGATATCGAGCAAGGATGTAGTTTCGAATCTTGTAACTGAGATCGATAAAAAATCAGAAGAGAAAATTTTTGAGATCATAAAACAGGATTTTCCGGGACATTATATTTTATCGGAAGAAGCCGGTGCACTGGCGCAGGAGTCTGAATTTAAATGGATCATAGATCCGATTGACGGAACGGTAAATTACGCTCACGCCATTCCCCTGACCTGTGTTTCTATTGCATTGGAAAAAAACGGGGTCGTCATCCTTGGAGCCGTTCATAATCCTATCTCGGGTGAATTCTTCTTTGCAGAAAAAGACAATGGCTCTTATCTTAATGATGATAAAATTTCGGTATCTGATTGTGTGGATTTTAGAAGATCGCTTCTGGTCACAGGATTTCCTTATGATTCCAGCAGTTATAAACCGGATCCTGTTGCAGTTTTTAAAAAATTCATAATGCGGGATATGCCCATAAGGAGACTCGGCTCGGCAGCGCTTGATCTGTGCTGGACTGCCTGCGGAAGATTCGAAGCTTTCTGGGAATATAATCTGAATGCATGGGATGTTGCCGCAGGTGCTCTGATACTCGAAGAAGCAGGCGGTCTGATCACAGATCTTTCGGGAAATGAGTTTTCGATTTACGGGAAGGAATTACTTGCAGTAAATAATAAGACCATTCAGAAAGCAATGCTTGAAGTTATTAATGAAAACTGAAATGGAGTTGCAGACTAACAGTTCAGGGAAATGGATAATCATCAGCGCAGTTATGGGATTCCTCGGAGTTGCACTTGGAGCGTTTGGAGCTCACAGTCTTAAACCATACATCGATCCGGATAAACTTGATGTGTATAAAACAGGCACTCATTATCAGATGATACACGCGGTTGTAATGCTGGCTATAGCTTTTCTCGGTGATAAAGTTTATCTGAAAGCCGAAAAGTTTTTCTTTGCAGGAATAATATTGTTTTCATTTTCGCTGTATGTTTATTCAATAACATCTGTACCGGCATTTGCAATGGTGACGCCGGTCGGGGGAGTTTTGTTTCTTATTGGCTGGGCGGTGTTAATATACGGAGCGGTTCGTAAGACGTAAAACGTCAGAAGTCAGACGTCAGAAGTCAGACGTGAAACGTGCGATGTCAGAAGAAAAAACAATAACAATTTTAAAATTAGTAATATTGAATAATTTTATGATTTAATATATATTGTTCAGAATTTTAAAATCATAGGAGGATAAGACTAATGCTGAATCTGGGACATAAAAAGCTGGAAGTATGGAAGTTAAGTATAGATTTAATTAAATTTATTTATAAAACTACAGAGAGTTTTCCAAAATCAGAACTTTTCGGAATTACCAGTCAATTAAGAAGAGCTTCAGTTTCAATTGCTTCAAATATTGCTGAGGGATGTGCCAGAAAATCTTTACAAGAAAGGAAAAGGTTTTTTGAAATATCCAGATCATCACTTGTAGAAGTAGATACTCAATTAGAAATTTGTAAAGAATTAAATTATATGTCTGAATATACCGAAATTAGTATAAATAAATCTTTGAATTTGTTGTTTGCAAAACTTTCTAAATTTATAAATAATGCAAAATAAAATATTTTAAAATCAGATAATTCACATTAGAAATTACGTCTGACGTTTGACCTCTGACATTTGACTTAAAACGTCTGACATTCAAATTATGGAAAATAAAAATAAAACAGCCGTCTTCGGCGGCACGGGAATGCTCGGGAGCTCGATCACCCGCCGTTTAAAAAGCAAAGGTTATGAAAACGTTCTTACACCTTCACGTAAAGACGGATTCGATCTTCTGAATAAAGAAGCCGTCGAAAAATTCTTTAAAGAGGAAACTCCGGATAGTGTTTATATGGTAGCAGGATTGGTAGGAGGAATATTAGCCAACAATTCAAGACAGGCTGACTTTCTTTATCAGAATGCAATGATGATACTCAATGTAATTGAAGCGCTGAAAGATTTTTCTCCGGAAACGAAACTGCTTTATACAGGTTCCACATGCATTTATCCAAAAGAAAATCCTCAGCCGATAAATGAAAACAGATTCATGCACGGACCTCTTGAGGAAACAAACAAAGGCTATGCTGTAGCTAAAGGAATGGGTATCATCGCATGTCAGCTCTACAGACAGCAATACGGTATCAATGCCATAGCTGCAATGCCGACAAATCTTTACGGACCGAATGACAATTATGATCTTACCAATTCACATTTTATCGCAGCTATGGTGCAGAAGTTTGTGAATGCTCAGCGAGACGGCACCGAACTAGTATTCTGGGGAAGCGGCAAACCAAGACGTGAAGCGCTATATGTTGATGACTGCGCTGATGCCTGTATATATCTTATGGAAAACTATGATAAACCCGAGATAGTTAATATCGGAACTGGTTTTGATCATTCAATAAAAGAGTATATTGATATAGCCCAGAAGGTATTCGAGTTTGACAAAGAGATAAAATGGGATACTTCCAAGCCGGACGGTATGTATGAGAAAAGAACGGATATCTCATATCTCAAAAGCATTATGCCGGAATACGCTCCGAGGAAATTTGAGGACGGACTGAAAGATGTGCTGAAGATCGATTTTGGAGTGGAAGTTTAAAGAGCAGTTACAAGTTTCAAATTTCAAGTTACGAATTATTGTTTTCTATTACATCTTTGATTTTGAAAGTAACAAATAGTAATGTTAAAATATGAATTCATTCAAGAATTATAAGATTGGTAAAGAAAAGTTTATTACAAATGATTCGGGTAAAATAGAATCTGTTGTTCTTTCTATAGGTGATTATAATACAATCATAGAATTACTTGAAGATTATGGACTGGGATTAGCAATGCAAGAAGCAGAAATAGAATCTGAAAAGGAAGGTTACCTCAACAAAAAAGAAGCACTAAAGTTTTTATAAATATTTATAAAGAAAAATTTATTACAAAAAACATTAATGTCAGATAAAAAAAACAGCAATAAATCAGATGTAACAGAAAAAATAGTATCGCTTTCAAAGAGGCGGGGATTGATATTCCAGTCTTCCGAGATCTATGGCGGACTTAACGGGTGTTATGATTACGGTCCGTTGGGAGTTGAACTTTTAAGAAACATAAAAGAAGCATGGTGGAAAGAGATGACCTATCGTGAAGATGTCGAAGGTCTAGATGCATCAATACTTATGCATCCGAGAGTTTGGGAAGCTTCGGGTCATGTTGAGCATTTTTCGGATCCTATGGTCGACTGTAAAAGCTGCAAGTCAAGATACAGAGTGGATGTATTATTCGAGACGCTTTCTGCTAAGAATAAGAAAGTTGTAATTGAAGAGATCCTGAAAACTGACAGTTCGCTCTCAGATTCAGAAGACAGCATGAAAGATTTTTTTACAAATGATCCGAATCCGTATCTGAGTTTGCTGGTCTGCCCTAACTGCGGCAACAAGGAGACATTCACGGAAGCCAGAAGTTTTAATCTCATGTTCAAAACTTTCATCGGACCGCTTGAAGATTCATCCAATACAGTATTTCTAAGACCTGAAACTGCTCAGGGCATCTATGTGAATTTTAATAATGTAAAAGAATCATCGAGACAAAAATTACCATTCGGAATTGCTCAGGTGGGGAAAGCATTCCGGAATGAGATCAATACAAAGAATTTTTTATTCAGGACAAGAGAGTTTGAACAGATGGAGATGCAGTATTTCATAAATCCGGCAGATGATGATAAGTGGTTTGAGTACTGGCGGGAACAGAGATTCAACTGGTTTATAAAGTACGGAATGGATCCGGCTAAACTAAAACTTCACGTTCATGAAAAACTTGCGCACTATGCAAAAGCAGCTGTAGATATTGAGTTTGAATTTCCGTTCGGATGGGGTGAGATAGAAGGCATTCACAACAGGACTGATTTCGATCTGAAGAGACACACTGAATTCTCAGGAAAGAAGATAGAATATTTTGATGATCAGACAAAAGAAAGATTTACGCCTTATGTCATTGAGACATCAGCCGGCGCTTCAAGAAGTTTCTTTGCCTTTCTTTGCAATGCTTATGATGAAGAGGAGATGGTCAAAGAAAATTCAGACGGAACAAGTTCGACAGAAACAAGGACAGTTCTGCGCTTCCATCCTTCTCTTGCCCCGATAAAGGCAGCCGTATTTCCGCTTGTCAATCGTGACGGAATGCAGGACATTGCTCAGAACATTTCAGCTGAACTCAGAAAAAATTTCAAGGTGTTTTATGACGATTCGGGAGCAGTAGGAAGACGTTACAGAAGACAGGATGAATGCGGAACGCCGTTCTGCATTACGGTGGATTCTGACACACTGACTGATAATACGGTTACAGTAAGAGACCGTGACTCTATGGTACAAGAGAGAATCAATAAGGATAATATTCAGAGCTATATAAACTCAAAATTGAGTTAACAAAATTTTTACTCTAATCCGCTTCGGTAGATAACACAATTAACAAATTAACATAATTAACACAGTTAACTATTTTGGATACAACTTTAATAGTCGGATTAATAGCAGCTTCGCTTACAACCTTTGCATTTCTGCCACAGTCATTAAGAGCGATTAAGACAAAGCATACAAAAGATATTTCCTTGCCAATGCTTTTGATGTTGGAATTTGGAGTTGTAGTCTGGATAGTTTACGGTTCGATGATATCCGATATCCCGCTTTTAGCAGCAAATATTATCTCATTTATTTTTGTGACCATTACGCTTTTCTTAAAGCTTAAATATGGATAGCAGCATATTAAAAAACGTGCATTTATTTTCTGACCTCAATGAGGATGAGCTGGATAAGTTGTATTCGCGGTGTGACATAAAAACTTTCAATAAAGGGGAGATAATATTTTTCGATACCGAACCGTATCAGGGTTTTTATATAGTTATTGAAGGCGGAGTTAAGATCTTTAAAATTTCCAAAGACGGGCGGGAACACATACTGTATTTTATTTATCCTTTCAATACTTTTGCTGAGGTTCCACTGCTTGAGCAGTATGAAAAAATTAAAAAAGATGAGTTTTCATATCCTGCAAATTCAATGGCAATGGAAGAAAATACAAAACTTATTCTTATAAGATCTTCGGTTTTTTATAACTTCGTTGAAAAAAACAGTCACATATGTTTTAAGATGCTTTCAAGTCTTGCAAAAAAATTAAGACATCTTAACAGCCATATTGAGACTATTACGCAGGACGTTCCAAAGAGGCTTGCAAAATATATTCTTTCAGAAGATAAAAAATCCACTGCAAAACAAAATTCACTCATAGAGCTCAGCATCAGCAAACATGATCTTGCCTCTTATCTGGGCACAATTGATGAAACACTTTCAAGGGTTTTGAAAAAATTTCAGGATGACAAACTTATTGAAGTTAAAGGAAAGAAAATACTGATAAAAGATAAACAAGCGTTGATTAAGATCTCCTCTTTTTAAAGTCCTTTTTAAATAACAGACATTACAATCAAGAATACTTAATACCTAATACCTGAAACTATCCGGTTCGGCATCATCATCTATCTCTGTTTCATCAGCTAATTTTTCCTCATCCGGATCCGGTTCATCCTCAAATTCATCTTCATAGTCTTCTTCTTCCCATTCATAAACCGGCGGAGGATCATTTTTCCTGAATATAAAAGCGCAAACAATTCCTATTATAGCTCCGAATAAATGTGACTCGAAAGAAATTTTCGGATCAATAGGCAGTACTCCCCAGACCATTCCGCCGTAAAGAAAAACTATCAGCAGGGAAAGCGCAATTGATCTTTTATCTTTTCTGAAGAGTCCGCTGAAAAAAAGGAAAGCTGCAAAACCATATACAAGACCGCTTGCGCCGATATGATATGAGTGTCTGGCAAAAAACCAAACCAGTATACCATTTGAAATGTATATTATTACAAAGACTATTACAGCGGAACTTCTGTAAAAGTATAATATTCCGAAAAGCAAAAGGAATAATGTAACCGAATTCGAGATCAGATGAGAGAAGTCAGCATGAACCAGCGGAGCAGTGAAAATTCCTTTAAGCCCTGAAACTTTTCCGGGATATACCCCAAAGACAGAAAGATCTGTTTCTGAAGCCCATTGGTAAAACTGCACAAGCCATAGAAACAGAACAAAACATCCGCTGAAAAAAACTGAAGAAAGTATTTTGTTTTTTTCCTTGGATTCTTCTTCGGTTGGGTCTTTGCCGTAAATATCCCAATCATGATCCATAAGAAATTTTTTATCCGGAGTTAATTTATTAAAGTTTAATATAATTACATTTGAATTTTAATTTAATGTATTTTTAACACTTAGTATCTTTTGAATTTTACATATATTAGTTAAAATAAGATGGTTTGAAAAATGAGTTACAAAAAAAATTATTAAAAATTATATTTGCTAAAAATAAATCCTAACTAACCAAATTAAAAAAATGAAATTACTTCTGATTATCACACTATTTATTATGAGTTCATTGAATACAATGGCAGAAATTATTACATCCGACGTCGAATACAAAATTGGTGATGTGACTCTTCAGGGTTACATTGCATATGACAACAGTTCACAGGAAAAACGCCCGGGAGTTCTGATTGTTCATCAATGGAAAGGTCTTACTGATTATGAAAAATCCAGAGCAGTTCAGATCGCCGAACTCGGATACGTGGCTTTCGCCGTTGACATATACGGAAAAGGCATCAGACCTTCAACTTCCGAGGAAGCAAGCAAGACCGCAGGTCAGTTTTATGCTGATGTAATGCTTTACAGGGAAAGACTTAATGCAGGATTGAATGAACTCAAAATGCAGCCGCTTGTAGATCCTGATAAAATAGCGGCAATAGGATATTGTTTCGGCGGAGGTGGTGTACTCGAACTTGCAAGAAGCGGAGCGGAAATACTTGGTGTAGTTACTTTTCACGGAAGTCTGAAATCTCAGAATCCGGATGATGCCAAAAACATAAAATGCAGAGTGCTGGTACAGCACGGTGCAATTGATCCGTTTGTAAAAGAAGAAGATGTAATAGGCTTCAAGAAAGAGATGGAAGATGCTAATGTTGATTATGTACTTACGGAATACTCCGGAGCAGTTCATTCTTTCACCCAGAAAAGCGCGGGTAATGATGTTACTCAGGGATCAGCTTATAACGAAAATGCCGATAAGAGATCATGGGAAGCGATGAAGATGTTTTTGAAAGAGATCTTTGCAACCTCATGGTGACTGTTTTATTACCTTCAAGACGCGAATACACTGAAAAAGAATTACAGTGAAATTGATTCTAAGGCGTGAAGACTCTAATCTGAAAAGTTAAAAGGATTTTTTTTAGCTTTCCGGATTAGAGTCTTCGTGCCTTTGTGTTAAAGAGGTTTCAAAGTAGCATAGTTAAACAATTCCACATTCCTTCCGTAAGTTAAATCATTTCCGAAAATCAAATTAAAAAAAATGAACATACTAATTCTCGGCGGCAGCGTCTTCCTCGGAATTCAGCTTGTAAATTCCGCACTAAGAAACAATCACACAGTAACATTATTCAACAGAGGCAAACGTAATCCCGATATATTTCCTGAAGTGGAAAAACTGATCGGTGACAGAGCCGGTTCGCTTGATGCTTTGAAAGGAAAAACTTTCGATGCTGTAATTGATACTTCAGGTCATATTCCCGGAGAGGTCCGCAACTCGGCCGAATTATTAAAGGACAATGCCGGACATTATACTTTCATCTCAAGTATTTCAGCTTATTCGGATTTTTCAGATATGCATATTAAAGAAGGTTCGGCTACCTGTAAGATCACTGATGGAAACACTACCGAAATGACAATGGAAAATTACGGAGCAATGAAGGTTCTGTGTGAAGAAGCTGTTACCGATGTATTCGGAGACAGAGCATTGAATATAAGACCCGGGCTGATAGTAGGTGAGAATGACTGGTCAGACAGATTTACATACTGGATCCACAGAATAGCTCAGGGAGGGAAAGTACTTGCGCCGGATGATAAGAACAGCTCTGTCCAGTTTATAGATGTGAAAGATCTTGCCGACTGGATAATAAAAATGGCAGAAGAGAAAAAGTCAGGATTGTATAATGCAACAGGTCCGGGAGAAAAACTTACTTTCGGGGATTTTACTAATAAGTGTATAAAGTTTGCCGGAAAGGATACTGAAATGGTTTGGGTAAACGAAAAATTCATAGAAGATGAAAAGATCATTCCATGGTCAGAGCTTCCTATGTGGGTGCCGCTTTCAGATCAGGGAATAAGCAATGTAAATATAAGTAAAGCCATTAATGACGGATTGAAATTCAGACCGCTTGAAGAAACATTAAAAGACACACTTGATTTTGACCGCTCGAGAAAAGATAATAAATTGAGAGCAGGATTGTCACCGGAGAGGGAAGCTGAGTTAATAAAAAAATGGGAAATGATGACAAATTAAAATTTTAACAAAAAAAACAGAAATGAAATTTTTAAAAATACAAACACAGGAGAAATTTAAAAAAAATTTTATCCTCAGAAGAGACTTTTTCTCCTGTGAGTAATACAAATTTGATAACCGCTGAGAGTTAATGTTCCGGAATACTGCATATCTCCGTTAAGCCTTATAAACATTGACTTTAAACTGTGTTAAAAAATTAAATTTTATTAAAATGCCGTAGTTTGTCAATTGAATATAGAGGATTAAATTTGTATTTTTCTCAAATTAAATTTAATCACAAATGAAATTTTCTGTTACAGGTGACAAACTTGTAGATTATCTTAGTAAACTCAATTCAGTAATACCAACACGCTCTCCCCTTCCGATTCTTGATAATATATTATTCGAATTAAACGGAAACGAACTGAAGCTTTTAGCTTCGGATCTGGAGATCTTTATCCGTACGACTCTTGAAGTCAAAGGTGAAAAAGACGGGAAAGTTGCAATTCCGGCTAAAAAATTACTTGAGATCTCGAGAACTCTGACTTCTGCAAAGCTGGATTTTAGTGTTAATGAAAAGAACCGTATTACCATAAAAACCAAAAACGGAAAATATACAATAGGCGGTGAGCCGGCTGAGGAATTTCCTGTACCGGAAGAAAAAGGTGAGATGAATAAACTGGAATTTGACGGACGTCTCTTAAGAAGATTTCTGTCAAAAGTCATTCATGCTGTCAATACTGACGAACTCAGAAGGAATATGTCGGGTGTTTTACTTGATGTTAAGCCCGGCGAACTTAAGTTTGTTGCTACAGACGGATTCAGACTCGGAAAGATCATTAAGGATAATTTCAAAGTGAAATCCGATCTTGAAGAAAAGATCATTATTCCGCTGAAGACCAGTAACTTAATTTTAAGATTAAATAACGGTGAAGATTCTGTGATCGATTTTGATGAAAATGACCTTAAGGTTACCTTCGGGGATTTTGAAATATTTTCAAAATTGATAGATGATACATTCCCGAGTTATGAAAATGTGATCCCGGACAACAATGACAAGATCCTGAAAATTGAAAAGAGTTCATTATCAGCATCACTGAGAAGAGCGCTTATATTTGCAGATGCAATAACAAAAAGAGTAAGACTTGAGATATCGAACAATGCGCTGACCATCAAGGCTGATAATCCGGAAATTGGTTCGGAAGGTGAAGAGACAATCGAAGGTTCATTTACAAGCACAGGAGGTGACGAAGATTTTGACAGCAATCCTTTTGTGATAGCATTCAATGCCGGATATTTACTTGATGCAGTCTCGCAGATGGATACAGGACACAGTTCCGGTGATGAAGAACCAAAGATCGGAGCAGACGGAGTTCTGATTGATGATGGTGATGATTCGAAACACATGCCTGAGGGTGAGATTAATATAAGTTTCGGAAGTTCATCCAAAGCAGCTATAATTACTCCATCAGAGCAGAAGAAGAATGAGAATTATATTGAGCTTATTATGCCTGTGAGAGTCGGATAATTACAGGTATTAAGTATTAGGTATTAGGTATTAAGAAATTTTTATATTAAAAAAAATAGTCATTAATTATATATCCTGCCGTTCAACAGCACTGAACATATACATTGTAAAAAATTATCATTACTTAACTAAATTTTACTGAGTGGTCATGACGGATAAGACCAATTATGATTTTAAAGAAAATTTTATTGAAAAATTTCAGAAATTATTCCGGGCAGGAAATAATTTTTAATGATAAGTTTAATTTTATATACGGAAATAACGGACACGGAAAAACTAATATTCTCGAAGCTGTTTCATTCACAACTTTCGGGAAGAGCTTTCTCGGAGCTGCCGAAGCAGACTGTGTAAAGTTTGGCGAAAAAGAGTTCTTTATAGAATCAGATTTTCTGAATGACCTGGACAATGAAGACAGGTTGGTTATTAATTATAATTCTGAAACCCGCTCAAAGTCGATCAGCAGGAACAAAGAAAAGGTGTCATCATTTTCATCGGAGATATTCGGAAGATATCCTATTGTGTTCCTTTCTCCTCACAGTCTGAATATTACATACGGTAATCCTTCGGACAGGAGAAAGTTCTTTGACATTCTGATCTCTCAGTCAAGCAGGCTATATCTGGATTATCTTAAGGAACTAGCCAAGATACTCAGACAAAAGAATGCACTTTTAAAGAATTATACAGTCTTTAAAAAATATTCCCGAAGTCAGTTTGAGGATCTTGTTCAGTCTTACAACGAAAAACTTATAACAGTATCAGCGAATGTTATTTTTAAAAGACTGAATTTTCTGAAAGAGTTTGACAGTTATTTCAGTAATAATTTTTCGATGCTGACCGTTGAAGAGCATGAAGGCAGCATTAGTTATAATTCCGATGCAACAGGCGAAACTGATCCTCTTAAAAGCCAAATAGATTTTGATGAGATCTGCCGTAAGATGAAAACAGCAATAGATAACCGGCTTGATGATGAAATAAAAAGAGCAGTTTCACTCTGCGGACCGCAGAGAGATGATTATATATTCAGACTTAAGAAGTCTGATCCGGAAAAAAATGATATGAGTAAAGGATTTGATCTTAAAAATTTTGCCTCACAGGGCGAACACAAGACATTTCTTGTTGCTTTAAAATTATCTGAGTTTGATATTTTAAAAGATAAAAAAGGAACAAATCCCGTTCTGCTGCTTGATGATGTATTATCTGAACTGGATCAAAGCAGAGTCTCAAAGATCATCTCGCATCTTAAGGAATACGGTCAGATCTTTCTTACTACTACTGACAGATCTTATCTGGATAACCTTGGGGAGTTTTATGATGAAAAAGAGATATCGGTATTTGAGATTGAAGAAGGAAAGGTACTGGATTGAGTTACATTTACCACCAATCAGCCGCGGAGGATTTGGAAGGGGAAAGGTGAAAAACGACATTATTGCCTCTAAGTCTCAAAGACTCTAAGTCCAAACACTTTGAGCCCCGGAAAAAATGAGGCAGGAATGTAAGATTTATTTTTCCGAAAGTATAAGAATTTTGCAATGAGCGAAAAAAAGTACCCAGGTATAAAAAACGAATTGTATAGTTAATATTAAGTTGTTGTTGTTTTTGATCCTTAGAGCCTTTGAGGCATATAATTTTTTAATAAACAATCTGAATTGAAAAGCATAGAAACAAAAACCCGGTTCAATAAAACAGTCTGTCTGAAAAACGAGATGGATAATTTTATGAATCACATAGGGCTTGACAACAGAATGCAGGAGCTTCAGGTATTGAATATCTGGAAAGAATGTGTGGGTGAGGCAATAGCCAAATATTCAACACCGCTTGAGATCAGAAAAAACAAATTATTTGTAAGGGTAGAGAATGCAGCATGGCGATATGAGCTTTCTTTAAAAAAAGCGCAGATAGTGGACAAATTAAACGACAGTTTCAAAAAGAAATTAATCAGAGACATAATATTTGTATAAAATTTTAAAAACATATGGCAAAAAATAAAAATTTAAAGGGCGAGCACGCCTATGAAGCCGGCGATATTCAGGTGCTTAAAGGAATGGAGCACGTCAGAAAAAGACCTGCTATGTATATCGGTGATATTTCATCACGGGGGCTTCACCACCTTGTGTATGAAGTAATTGACAATGCTATCGATGAAGCGCTTGCAGGATATGCGGACAAGATCACGCTAACAATGAATAAGAACGGATCGGTAACAGTAACCGATAACGGAAGGGGAATCCCGACCGAAGTTCATCCGACAGAAAAGATCTCAGCGCTTGAAGTTGTAATGACACAGCTTAATGCCGGAGGTAAATTCAACAGGGACAGCTATAAAGTATCAGGCGGTTTGCACGGTGTCGGAGTTTCGGTTGTAAACGCACTCAGTGAATATCTAGAGGCTGAGGTCGTGAGAGACGGGAAAGTTTATTATCAGAAATATAAAAGAGGAGTACCCGAAGCTAAAGTAAAAGTAATTGGAAGTGCCAAGAAGACAGGAACTAAAGTAACATTCTTTCCGGACAGTGAGATTTTCAAAGTCACTGTTTTTAAATACGAAACTTTGGAAGAGAGACTCAGAGAACTTGCATATCTGAATAAGGATCTTACGATTACCATTAAGGATGAAAGAGAAGAAGAAGGCAAGCATGCAGAATTTCATTATAAAGGCGGAATAGTTGATTTTGTAAAATATCTGGATGAAGATGAGAAGACCATTATGACCAAGCCGATATATATAAGCGGTGACAAAGAGAATGTTCAGGTCGAAGTAGCGTTTCAGTACAACGAATCTTACAATGACAACACCTATACTTTTGTAAACAACATTAACACACATGAAGGCGGTACACACCTTGAAGGATTCAAAGCTGCCCTTACAAGGACTCTGAATAATTATGCTTCAAAAAATAATCTCATAAAGAATGACAAGATCACGCTTACGGGAGATGACTTCAGGGAAGGAATGACATGTGTTATCAGTGTTAAGGTACCCGAGCCGCAGTTTGAAGGTCAGACAAAAACCAAACTGGGTAACAGTGAGGTCAAAGGTATTGTGCAGACAGTTACAGGAGAAACTCTGAGTAATTATCTTGAAGAAAATCCGCCCATTGCAAAAAGAATAATTGAAAAATGTGTATCTGCCGCCGAAGCGAGATATGCAGCCAGACAGGCAAGGGATCTTACGAGAAGAAAGAATGCACTTGATCTCGGCGGACTTCCGGGTAAGCTAGCTGACTGTTCGATAAAAGATCCGTCACAGTGTGAACTCTATCTTGTTGAGGGAGACTCTGCAGGCGGTTCGGCTAAACAGGGAAGAGACAGAAGATTCCAGGCAATACTTCCATTAAGGGGAAAGATCCTCAATGTTGAAAAAGCAAGGATCAACAAGATACTTGAGAATGAAGAGATAAGATCAATTGTAACTGCCATCGGCGCAGGGATTGGGAATTCAGATGAGTTCGATGAGAAGAAGATCAGATATGATAAAATAATTTTAATGTGTGACGCCGACGTTGACGGTTCGCATATCAGAACTTTGCTGCTTACTTTCTTTTACAGACATATGCGTGAGATAGTAGAAACTCAAAGACTCTATATTGCTCAACCTCCTTTGTATAAGATCAAAAAAGGTAAATCTGAATTTTATGCTTATGATGAAGCTGAAAGAGAAGAGATTCTGAAATCCATGAAAGTTGATAAGAGCGTGGTAATAATTGAAAATGATGAAGACACTGACAATAATGAGAACCCTGATGATGAAGTTGCAGCACAGGCAAAAGCAAAAGGAATAAACATTTCAAGATTCAAAGGTCTCGGAGAAATGAATCCTGAACAGCTATGGAGCACAACAATGAATCCTGAGACAAGAACCATCATACAGGTAACAAATGAGAATGCAGCCGCTGCGGATAAAATATTCAGAGTACTTATGGGAGAAGAAGTAGAGCCGAGAAGAAAATTCATACAGGATAATGCTAAGTATGCAAATCTTGATGTGTGATCTCGGGTGTATGGAGTGAATGGAGTGAATGGATGTAATATTTTAAAACGGGCTACATCATAAATTCTAACAGATAAAAATTACCTTTGGAAGAAATATTCAGAGCAATTGTTCTTGGAATAATACAGGGTACCACGGAATTCATTCCGGTCAGCAGCACAGCACATCTCAGAATAATACCGGCTTTACTCGGCTGGAAAGATATCGGAGCTGCTTACTCAGCAGTGATGCAGATCGGAACACTCGTCGCAACGCTTATCTATTTCAAGAAAGACATCATTAATCTTATAAACGGATTCCTCGGAGCATTTAAGAAAAAGGACTTTCTTACCAATTCCGAATCAAGAAATTTCATACTTATCATTGTAGGAACTATCCCTATAGGTGTCTGCGGATTACTTTTCAAAAGATTCATAGAAGGTGATGCCAGAGGGCTCTATGTGATCAGCGCTGCATTGATCTTACTTGCCATCATTCTTTTCATTGCAGAGAAAGTCGGTTCAAGAAAAAAGGATCTTTCGGAAATTACCGTAAAAGACGGATTGGTAATAGGCTTTGCTCAGGCACTTGCGCTTATACCCGGAAGTTCGAGAAGCGGCGTCACTATCACAGCCGGTCTTTTCAGAGGATTGAAAAGGGATGTTGCAGCAAGATTTTCATTTCTCCTGAGCATACCCGCAATTGGTCTCAGCGGGCTTTATGAACTGTATAAAGAAAGAGATCTTCTTCTAAACGAAAATCTGCTCAGCTTAACAGTTGCAACTGTTGTATCGGGAATAGTAGGATATCTTTCCATAGCATTTCTGATTTCATATCTCAAAACAAAGAGCAATATGGTATTTATTATATATAGAATAGCGCTTGGAATAATAATTCTCATTCTTTTGTCACAGGGAATACTTACAAATCTGGAATAGTACGTGAGACGTGAGACGCAAGACGTGAGACGTCAGAGGTGAGACGCCAGACGTGAGACGCGAGACGGGAGATGTCAGACGTGAGACATCAGACGTCAGAGGTCAGACGTCAGAGGTCAGACGTGAGACGTCAGAGGTGAGACGTGAGATGTCGGACGTGAGATTAAAGATGAATAATTAAACCAATTAACCAATCTCCAATCAACCAGTTAACCAATTAACCAGTTAACCAATTAACCAGTTAACCAATTAACCAGTTAACCAATTAACCAATTAACCAGTTAACCAATTAACCAATTAACCAATCTCCAATCAACCAATTAACCAATTAACCAATCACCAATCAACCAAAATTTTATTCTTTTTACGTTTTGATGTTACGAATTATTTTGTATTTTAAAATGTTAGATATTAACAAAACTAAATAAAATTAAGAAATGAAAGCTTCAAAAATTTTATTCACTGTTATAATCAGTTTGTTTATAGTTACAGGAACTTATGCCCAGAATTCTCAAACATTCAATTCCGGTCTTAACGCCGCAAAATCGAGCGGCAAAAAAATCTTCCTTTATATTTATTCTGAATCAGACAGCTGGAGTAAAAAAACAGATACCGAGGTCATTGCTTCCGATGGAGTAAAAAAAGCTCTGGAAGCTTTTACATTTATAAGACTTAATGCTGACAGTCCGGATAAGTTTACTTACAATAAAAAAGAGTATACTTCATCCGATCTTGCAAAACAATTCGGCGGAACAGGTTATCCGACATTTGTTTTCATGAATCCTGACGGCAGCGTAATTTCTTTTAAATATAACGGTGATGTAACTTCAAATATTTCGGGTTTTATGGGTGCAGATGATTTTGCAGATATGCTGAATTTCTTTGCTCAGAATAAACATCAGAATTCGGATCTTTCAACGATATTCTCTAATTAAATTTTGTTTTTAATTCTTTTTGAATTTTTTCTTAAGGACTTTTAAAACATTCGGCGGTACGAATTCAGTTATGTTTGAATCGTAAAAAGCTAGTTCTCTTACAAGCGAGGAATTCAGATAAGTATATTTCTCATTTGGCATTAAAAAAACAGTATTTATGTCCGGACTAAGTTTTTTGTTGGTGAGTGACAACTGGAATTCGTATTCAAAATCCGATATCGCACGCAAACCCCTTACTATCACTGATGCTTTTTTTCGTTTAGCATATTTTACAAGAAGTCCTTCAAAGTGATCAGCTTCTACATTCTTTATTCTTCCTGTTGCGCCTTTTATCATACCAAGCCTTTCCTCAACAGTAAATACAGGCAGCTTTGCAGGATTGACTGCGATTGCAACAATCACTTTATCAAAAATATCCGAAGCTCTTTTTATGACATCGAGATGTCCGTTTGTGAGCGGATCGAATGTTCCGGCATATACTGCTGTGATCTTTTTCATATATAGAAAGTTTTAATTTATTTTCAGAAAATTAAAATCGTCAGCTGAAATCATAAACTGTAAAGTTTACCGTTCCAACTTTTTTAATGAATACCAGCTGCTCCGAATATTTTTCTTCATGTGCAAATTTATCCGAATGTTCCAATACTAATATAGTTTTCATATCTGAGATCTTCTCCGTCAGCTCGGGATATTTTTTATATTCATAAGGCGGATCGCAAAATACAAGATCGGGTTTGATTGCATAGTTCAAATTTAAAAACCCCAGGACTTCTGATTTTATGACTTCCGAACTGTCCTGTACTTTAAGCATCTCAATATTTTTTTTAACAGTCCTTACATCTTCATCAACAAAATAACATTTCTCAGCTCCGCGTGAGATCGCTTCCAGTCCCAGATTCCCCGTTCCGCAAAACAGATCGAATAAAATAATTCCCGTCAGGTCAAATCTGTTAGTCAGCATATTGAACAAAGTTTCCTTTGCTCTGTCTGAGGTTGGTCTCACCTTATCCGTTTCCGGAGATTTTAATACGCGGCTTTTATGGATCCCGGAAATTATCCTCATCTGTAAAGATCAATTGTTTTATTTTCCGAATTCAACTCATACATTCTTTAGCGCAAGACCGTACAATGGCGAAAATGCCGTATCATCCGTGTTATCATAATTGATATTGAAAACACCTGTATTTTCAAACTGCTCTTTCAGGAATTCCCTTAATTCATTATTACTGTCCTCACCATAAATAAACATATTTTCAATATTGAACAGAAGTGAATTTAAGAGATTTATCTCATTGACAACCAGATATTTAAGATTTGACCCGCCAAGACAGGCATAGTCATAATATCTGATCTCTCCGTCACTGAGAAGACTGAAATCCACTCTTCCTTTTTTAATGCCTATGACAAGTACTGTTTTTCCGATTATATCATCGGGATATTTCTCCTTCAGACATTTTTCTATCACTATATGATCGATCTCTATATTTCTGATTTTTATTCCCGAACTGTCACACAGCGTTTTGATGAACTCCAGCTTTTTTTTATTGATGGCAATGAGCAAAGTATCGTCAATATTCTCACTGACTCTGTTATTGTTAAGCCTGTAATATCTGACATTAAAATCTTTGTAAGTATCGGGAAAATAATTGGAGAGCTCCCAGATAATGTGTGAAGTGACCGAACTGTTGTCCTCTTCAAAATCCACCGGAGTAACGTTTAGAAATGTCTGTTCTGTACCGATCAGAATCCCTGCTGTAACATTTGCATCATTATTTTCAATTTCCGGATCTTTCTTCAGCACTTCAGATATAGCATCTTCGAATTCATGTATGAGATCAAATTTATCCTTTCTCATGACAGTTTCATCACTGAGACTGAAGCTGATATTTACTTCATCTTTAGATAAAATTCTTTTTAATTTATCCAGTCGCAGGATGCGTATTGTATTGTCGGAGAACTCTATGTTTAGATTTATCCAGTAGTTTTTATAATCTTTTTTATATATCTATTATTCCGCTTTGATGTGGCTTTTCAATTTATCAAACTTCTTTTTACCAATGCCACTTACTTTCATTATGTCTTCGGCTTTATTGAATTTTTTATTCCGGTCTCTGTAAGAAATTATCTTATCGGCCGTCGACTCGCCTACTCCCGGAAGGTCTATCAGCTCCGATCTCGTGGCTGTATTAATGTTTAAAAGTCCGTCTGAACTAGTTTCATTTGATCCAATTTCAGATTTTACAGAATCGCCTGAAATACTTTTATCCTGATCAATTTTACTGTCAGACAAAGACTTAAAAACAGAATCCTCGGCAGTATAGTCAAACCTGACAGATGGACTGTTTAAAATCTGTTTATAAAACTTTATAGAAAATCCGGTGACAAGAACTGTTATAACAAATAAGATAACCCTGGTCTCATTCTTTGTAAAAGAAATATTCTTCATTAATTTATTCATCGTATGTCCAACTCCTTTTAATTAAATCAAAAACACCAGTTCAAAAATAACTATTATAATTTTATAATAAAACTAAACTATAATTATGCTGAGAGAAAGGCAGGAGTGATTAAAAATATGGAAACGGTATTTGACATAGAAGTAATGGTAATTCTTTACTTATTCTTTATAACACCTACTCCAAACATACTCATACCATTAGATCCATTCTGAAATAAAGTAAAATATTTACCATCAACATTTTCGACCTTACTAATTATTTGACTGTATATACCCATTTGAGAAAGATCAATTTCTCTGCTCCATTTTGTTCCATTCCAGTGAAAAAATTCAAATCCACGATCTCCGGAAATTCCGGGTAAAAGAAAATAATTCGTACTTGTATCACTTAACTGAGTTAAAGGATATGGTACAATTGGTCTAACCTGAAAAATTTCCTGAAATGTATTATTTCTGTATTTTACAATATTGTTGTTTCTAAAACCCGAAATCTCTGTTTTGATCCTTGAAGGACTTATCTCATTCAAATCATATCCTGTATATACATCCGAATATTCCAATGTCCATTTCCACTGATTATTTTCCTTTTTATAAATATTAAAAAAATTAAAAGTTAACGAATCAAAAACTGTTTTTGTAGCAACTGCATAAGAATTGCCTGTTTCATCCGTTCCGAACATTCGAATAAAGAAAGTCGAATCAATTCTCAAAAATTCAAAATTTCCATTATCATAATGAATTAAATCACCTTTTGTAGAACCCATCCAAATTTCGTTTTCATTTATTGCTTCTATACAAAAAATTTGATACAACCTGTTTGTAGAATCATTTATCGTTATTTCATTAAAAGTGCTCCCATTCCATTTTTTTAATCTCGGCTTACCGTTATTAACTGATACAGATCTGTCATTTCCTCCAATATAAATATTATCTTTATCATAGCTACCCATTGAAAGAGGATCAAAACTCTGATCATTATAATAATTTTCAGTAAAATTCACTCCATCATATTTCAATAGATTACCGGTTCCCAGTAAAAAAATGTTAGATGTATCAAAAGCATTAAAATCTAATAACCAATTTGAATTAGAATAAAGAGTCCAGTCATACCTCGCACTGTCAAACTGATACGGATCTTCGTTTGAAGTGACTGGGCTATCTTCGCTGCAGGAAACAATGAACACAGAACAAAGTGCAGTAAAAATACAAACCTGAAAGGAAATTATATTTTTCATTTTGGAAATGAAAGTCAGGCGATACAAAAAATATGTTTTATTAAAGGAAGACATAGTCAGTAAGAAATTTTACTTCACAACAGAAAGCGTAAATCCGTCACCGATGGTCATAAGAATGGATTCAGTCCTTTCGTCTTTAGAAATAAGATCATTTGTAAACTGAATGGCTTTCAGATCTGCGTCATCTCCCGCGTCTTCAATGACTCTGCCGGATTTAAGCATGTTGTCGAGAATGATGACGGTACCTTTGTGAGAGAGTTTGATTGCATTCTCATAATAACCGGGATAGGACGTTTTATCCGCATCTATAAAGATGAGATCAAATTTTTTATTCTCCGAAACGAGTTTCTTCATTGCATCCAGTGCAGGCATATTCATGATCTCAACTTTATCTCTGAGTCCGGCTTTCTCAAAATATTTGGCGGCAATATCCGCGTGCTTTTTTTCAAGTTCTACGGTAACAAGTTTACCGCCGTCATTCAGACCTCTTGCAATATGGATCCCGCTGAATCCTGTCAGAGTGCCTATCTCGAGCGCGTTCGAAGCATTCATCATTTTTGCTGTGAGATAAATAAACTTTGCCTGATCCCTTGAGATATGTATAAGCGGGATCTCAAGCTTTTCGGTTTCGGCGATGAGGTCTGTTAAGAGTGTCTCGTCAGGTGCGAATCTGTCGACTATGTAATTGTAGATCTGTTCGTTAATGTTTACTGATTTCATTTAAGTCAAATTTTATTTGCCTCTAAGTCTCAAAGACTCAAAGAAATAATTATTGGTTTTATTTAAATAATGTAATTTAATCAAATCCAAACGTTAAAGTAAAATGGATAACCCATAGGTTACGCCCCGCAAGGAGCATGCGGGAATGACAAAAGAAAAGAAAACTTATCGGTCAGAAGCAATTTGTAAACCAATCAAAGTAATCATTAAATTCATTCCAGATCTTAGACTAAAACGCTCATAGTTAAAACTCCGGGTAGAAGATCTTCTTTATTGAAGTCGCTTTTCCGGTCTGCTGGTCTATTTCACAAAGCACGGCCGAGAATCTGAGATCTTCATCTGCCACTTCAAATTTTTGAGGAGTCGAATAAATGAATCTTTTAATCGAGCCTTCTTTTTTCATTCCAATTACCGAGTCATATGAACCTGTCATGCCTACATCAGTAATGTAAGCAGTTCCGCCCGAGAGGATCCTGCTGTCAGCAGTAGGTATGTGTGTATGAGTACCGACTACAACCGAAGCTCGTCCGTTTACATACCATCCGAATGCAATCTTCTCTGCGGTTGCCTCGCCGTGAAAATCAACGAACACCATATTGGTATCGTACTTAACTTTTTCATAGAACCAGTCAAACGCTCTGAACGGGCAGTCAATGCTTTTCATGAAAACCCTTCCCTGAAGATTTATAATTGCAATCTTCAGTTCTGTGTTTGGAATCTTAAATATCCCGTAACCGTGACCGTAAGCTCCTCTCGGATAATTCTGCGGTCTGAGTACATTGGGCGTCTCATTCAGATATTTATGAGCCTGTATTTTATCCATTGTGTGATTTCCGCCGGTGAGAACGTCTATATTCAGATCAAGTAGTTTCTTTCCGTCTTTTTCGACAATGCCTTTACCATCGGTGATATTCTCTCCGTTGGCAATTACAAAATCGATCTTGTGTTTTGTGACATAGGTAGGTAATAGAGTCTTGGTCAGATTAAATCCCGGCTCTCCGATAATGTCACCGATAAATAATAATTTGATTTTTTCGGGCAAGTATTTTTTGCTTTCTGATTAGTTAATATTAATATAAAAATTGTGAAAATTAAAAATATTCGTTTCTATCAAGACCTTTCCATTCGGCATACTTCTCCAGATCGAACTGTATGGATTTGAATATTGAAGCAAACAAAACGGCATCATCTGCAAATCCAAATACAGGAAGCATATCAGGTACCATATCGAATGGATTTATGAAATAAATAACAGCTGCTCCTAAAAAGGCAATTGACCTCCATGGAATATCAGTGTACACTTTATTTTTAAAATCTTTGATGAGACTTACAGCAAGTTTCAATTGTTTGATGAGTTTCATGAATTTGTTACTATCCAGCCTGGAAGATTTTTTCTTTATCTCTTCTTCATCATTTACAATCAGATCGAGTTTGTTATTATCAATTTCAGAAGAACCCTTTTCGACCTCTTCTAAAATTTCATTCTCTGTTAAATTTCGATTCATATTACTCTTTTTTTTTACAATATATTATTAATAGTTCTGTAATTCAATACTTTACTGATTAAAAGTCTGCGGAAATTACTTCAAAAGCTTGTTTCCAAACCCCCGGAGTGTCCGAAAACAATTCCATTTACTCTGCCTCAAAGACTCCAAGGCTGAAAGAAGTTATTTTTTAAAGTTCATGCTCGTTCCCAAACTCCCAGACTGTCCGAAAACAATTCAGATATACCTGCCTCAAAGGCTCAAAGAAGAGCATTTTGAAGGTTTTTATCTTGGAGTCTTTGAGCCTTAGAGGCAAAGTCAACGTTTTCGGACAGCCTGTCCGTTTGGGAACGCACTTGAACCAGAAGCTCCGCTTAAATTCTTACATGTAATTAGTTTTATTCAAGCTTATCAAATTCCAGTTCTCCTTTTATACCAAGAGTACATGAAACTGCCGAACTGTATCTTCAATGGTCCGGTTTTGTTACAAGTCTTTTTTAAAATAATATTAATAAAATGAGTTATAGAAAAATGAAACAGAGTTTCATTCGCAAGTGCGTTCCCAAACCGGAGTTTGGGAACGAGTTAACAGAGAGAATGGAATTTTTAATTTTAAAATCCAACGCTGAACATTGGATTGTTTATCCTTTCGTTCATATCCCTTTCATAATACTCTTTCTTATCGGGAATATTATCTATCAGATATCCGTAGTACAACTGATAATATTCTTTCTGTGCATTTTTATCGGTTTTGGCTTTGAGTTTGGCGGGAAACGCATGCTCTTCGGCAAGATGATTCAGCACATAATATTCAAGCGCTCTGATCCTGTCATCCGGCTGATATGTATTCACCGATCCGCAGCTTTCACATTTTATGTTAACAGCCATGAAAGAATAGATCCTGATCGGGAGCTCGGCTGCACACTGTGTGCAGGAGTGAAGCTTGTTCATATCAATATGCTTTTTCACATTATCGAGAATCTTTCTTGCTGCATCAGCATAGATCCTGACTTCAAACTTTTGAAATTCCTCTGCAAGCTGGTATTTCATTTCATCCGCTTTTTTGTGCTGCTGAGTTATGAGATCCCATGAGACACCGAGTTTACTCATTTCCAGTTTCATTTTTTCCCAACCCTCATCGGTCTTTCCGGAAAGCTGAGTGACTGCCTGGTCATGCAGACCGTTCTTGATGTTGTGAATTATGACATTGTCATACTGAAGATTTTCTATGACGCCGTTAAGAGGTTCTTCCGACTGCTGAATGACCTCATGAAACCGTGTTTGTATTTTTGAAAGAAAAGAATCCCACCTTTCAACGAGCTTCTGAAATTCAGATGAATCCGCTCCTTTACCGCCGAATAGTTTGGAAAGCATAGATATGATTTATTTAGTTTCAAAAAGTACGCTTCCGCAGAAAAGACAATTGTCATACTGCATTTCCTCAAGTCTCGGAGCGCCGCAGTTTTTGCATTTAAATGTATGGTGCTTTTCTTTTTGGAGACCTTCTGAATACTTGTTCATGGTAGTCGAAGCATTGCTGAATATGTCATTCATTCCCGAAAAAGGTTTTATCTTCTGATAATATTCTTTTACTTTGGATTCAATATTGAATGATGCTAAGATGTTATTAAGTTCGGCATCATTTTTTGCAGAATGTTTTTCTACAATCTTTTCATAGACTCTTCTGAGTTCGATCGGAAAAGCTCCTTTTGCAATTTTCATTTCTGAATTAAGAAGCATTTCCTTTTCTTCAATAGTAAGCGGGACAGCTTCGTAAGATTTCAGAAAACCGTACCAATTATCATCACCGCCTTTCGCAGAATGCCAGGCAGTCTGAAATGCTTTGTCAGTTTCAGAATTGAATTCGGTAATGTTAGAATTCATAGACTTAACAAATTAGAATATTCTTAAAACTCAAGATCTCCGTGAGAACCTTCGCCTTTCATGCTCTCATATTTCTTTCTGAACTCGGCATCAAGCTGAGCCATCTTTCCGGCAAGTGAAAAGTCGGACATCATTTTACCTGTCCAGTAGGAGCTCACATTTGAGTAATCTGCTACTGTCATTCCGAAGTCTTTTAAAACATCCTGTGCATCTCTGCCTTGTTTACCAAGAACATCCTGAGCCACCATTGATTCAACATATTTTTCAAAAGGAATTGAGTCAGCAGAGATTCCTGCCCCGCTTCCGAGATTTCCGGTTGCAGTAGTGTTGAATGCAGCTGCGTATTTTGTTGAAATGGTAAATGAAGTATCATTTTTCATTCTTGAAAGCCATTCAGCATTTACGCGGTCCCACTTCGGCATATCTATGCCTAAGTCTTTAATTGCTTCTTCGACGGCAGTACCCGATGCCATTTTAGCGTTTACGGCTGCCCACTGTTCAAGTGAAATTCCTTCGAAAGGTTCTAAGATTGGATTTGACATAACAAAATAATTTAAGTTTATGAATTTGTTAATATAGTAATAAATGATTTTTTTTCCAATAAATAATCTGACATAATAAAAAAAGAAAATATTTTACTGATATTGTTATTTCACAAATCGAAAAATTTACAATTAGGAAAATCGGAATAATTTATTTAAGTTAAACAGGTTTTATGGGACAGAATAATCCATTTAACTCATATCATAAAGTAAAATAACAGCAGCATTAATGGAAAATATAGTAACAATAGTAGGCAGACCTAATGTAGGGAAATCAACGCTTTTTAACCGGATGGTCGGCGGGCAGACAGCGATAGTTCACGAAACAAGCGGCGTCACGCGAGACAGGAATTACGGTGAAGTGGAATGGCAGAATAAAAAGTTTTTTCTCATTGATACAGGCGGATTCGTGCCGGATTCAGAAGAGAGATTCGAGCAGGCGATCCGGACTCAGGTGAAAATGTCAATTGAAGAAGCCGATGAAATTTTATTCGTAGTCGATGCAAAGAACGGTATTCATCCGATCGATATGGAGATTGGTAATATGCTCAGGAAATATTCAAAAGAAAAAAAGATAATTCTTATTGCCAATAAAGTTGACGTCGTTGAGAAAGAACCAAACGTACTGGAGTTTTATTCACTCGGACTCGGCGAACCTTTTCCCCTCTCGGCTATCAACGGATATAATTCCGGCGATCTGCTGGATGAGATCACAAAGGACTTTAAACCCGCAGATGAGGATAAAGAAGATAACAGGATAAAGTTTGCAATAATCGGAAAGCCAAATGCCGGTAAGTCTTCCATTGCAAATGCATTACTCAATGAAGAAAGAAATATTGTTACCGAGATCCCCGGAACGACTAGAGATTCAATAGATTCGACTCTGAAACATCACGGAGATGAGATCATTCTCATTGACACAGCCGGGCTTAGAAGGAAAACAAAGGTGAAGGAATCGCTTGAGTTTTATTCAGCTATCAGAACATACAAAGCTATCGAAAGATGTAATGTAGCCATTCTTGTCATTGATGCATCTGATCTGCTCGAAGAGCTGAGTAAATCATCAGATATCGATCTTGCAACTTTCAAACTCGATAATCAGGATGTAAAGATAATCAATGATGTAGTACAGTTAAAAAAAGGACTCCTCATAGTTATAAATAAGTGGGATCTCGTTGAGAAAGATTCTAACACAGCTAAGAAGGTGGAAAAGAAAATTACCGAACATCTTAAAAGTTATACTTATCTGAAATTCATATTTATTTCAGCGCTTACAAAACAGAGAATTCACAAAGTGGTCGAAGAAGCAAAAATTATTTATAATGAGAGAGCTCGAAAGATCAAGACGAGTGAACTTAATGAAGCTCTTCTAAATGAAATAAGACTCAAACCGCCTCAGTCGCAAAGAGGAAAAGAGATTAAGATAAATTATATTACTCAGCTCAGATCATCTCCGCCTGTATTTGCATTCTTTGCAAATGATCCCGACGGGATAGAAAGCAATTACAAAAGATTTCTTGAAAAAAAATTAAGGGAGAAGTTTGGTTTTACAGGTGTGCCGATCGAACTTGTGTTTAAAAAGAAAAACTGATCTGATCCCGATTTAGATTTATATTCAATACGACTTTTTGATAATCAAACACGATAAACCATGATAACTGAAGTATTTACGGCTTCAACTTACGGCGTTGATGCATATATAATCAGAGAAGAAACACACATTGAGAAAGGTCTTTTTACTTTTTCTATTGTCGGACTCCCCGACAGCGCCGTAAAAGAATCAAGAGACAGAGTAGCAGCCGCAATTAAGAATTCACTTTTCCATTTTCCCTCAAGAAGATACACTGTTAATCTCGCACCTGCTGACGTAAGAAAAGAAGGTTCGGGATTTGATCTTCCTATTGCCATTGGCATTCTGTGTGAAACATCACAGGCATCCCCTGTGAAAGTAAAAGACTATGTATTTACAGGCGAACTCTCACTCGACGGAAAGCTGCGTCCTGTATCAGGCGTTCTGCCAATTGCACTCGAAGCAAAGAAGAATAATTTCAAAGGAATTATCCTGCCGCTTGATAATGCCAAAGAAGCAGCGATCGTAGAGGAACTCGAAGTAATGCCGTTTGAGACTCTGATGGAGGTCATAGATTTTTTAAATGACGAGATCTGTCCCCAGCCATTCAAAGTGGATGTTAAAAAAATGTTCTCACAGGATCAGAATTATCTCGTGGATTTTGCAGATGTAAAAGGACAGGCAGAAGTTAAGCGGGCTATGGAAGTCGCCGCAGCAGGTTCGCATAATATAATTATGATCGGGCTCCCCGGCTCGGGAAAGACAATGCTTGCGAAAAGACTTCCGACCATCCTTCCGCCGCTGACACTTGACGAAGCGCTTGAGACTACAAAAATTCATTCTATTGCCGGGATACTGCACAACAGTTCGGCAATAATCTCAACAAGACCTTTCCGCTCTCCGCATCATACAGCAAGTGACGTTTCGCTTGTCGGAGGCGGACCGAATGCAAAACCGGGTGAGATATCATTTTCACATAACGGTGTTTTATTTTTAGATGAACTTACAGAATTCAAAAAGAATGTTCTCGAAGTAATGCGGCAGCCGCTGGAAGACAGGGTAGTAACAATATCCCGCTCGAAGATATCTGTCATGTATCCGTGTAATTTCATGCTCGTAGCTGCAATGAATCCGACGCCTGCCGGTTCACAGAAAGAAGCATCAATGTATTCGGATTTTGATGTACAAAAATTTCTATCCAAAATCTCCGGTCCGATTCTCGACAGGATCGATCTTCACATTCACGTAAATCCCGTAAAGTATCAGGAGCTTTCCAGTAAAACGGAAAATGAAAGATCTGAAAAAGTCAGGGAAAGAGTCATCAGGGCGAGAGATATACAGACATTGAGATTTAAAGAAAGAGCCGGAATATACTCTAACTCCAACATGACAAGCAAGGAGATCAAGGAGTATTGTAAGATAGATTCAGACTGTGAGAATCTGATGAAGACTGCAATTACCAAACTCGGACTTTCGGCAAGGGCTTATGACAGGATACTGAAGGTCAGCCGGACGATAGCGGATCTGTCGGGCGAGGATAAAATTTCAACGGCGCATATCAGCGAGGCGATACAGTACAGGAGTCTGGACAGGACGAGCTGGGTCTGACCGACAGGGAATTGGAATGATTGCAATGAGATAGTTTGAACTATGATTTGTAATGATTTAAATGAACACTATGACTGTCTGCACTTTGATTTGTAATGATTTAAATGAACACTATGAGTTTAATTTAAAACTAAAAAGGAGTTGATTAATGATAAAGGAAGAATATAAATACTCAGAACTTACCGGTCGAATTATTAAATGCGCTTATGCAGTTCACAATTACCTCGGAAATGGTTTTCAGGAAGTGATTTATCAGAGAGCTTTAGCTTATGAATTTTCACTGGAAGGTTTGGAATTTGAAAGAGAACTGGAGATGGACATTTATTATAAAGATATGGAAAAACCTATTGGTAACAGACGTGTAGATTTTTTTGCAGAAGAAAAAGTGTCGGTTGAATTAAAAGCAATCATTAATCTCGATGATGTTCATCTTGCTCAGGCTATTAACTATCTCGAAGCATTTAAACTTGAAGTAGGGTTGTTAATAAATTTCGGATCGAAAAAACTACAATTCAAAAGAGTCATGAAAAATGAAAAACAACTGAAAAGGCATGACTATTATAAGTAATTCGATTTAAAAAACATAAAACTCGAAAATCTTATAGTTTTCATTTAATTCATTTCAATCCGCGGAGGCGGAATAGTTTAAATACTATCATAGTTTTCATTCCAGGTCATTCCAAATCATAGTTCATACAAACTCATTCCAACTCATAGACTTACTTCAGCAGAAGCATTTCTTTCGTCTGTATAAACTCACCTGCTTCGAGTTTATAGAAATAATACCCGCTGCTTAAATTCTCTCCAATAAAATTTATTTCATGAATACCTGCATTTTGATTTTTATCAATCAATACCATTACCTCTTTGCCGAAACCGTCATAGACAGTTATTTTTACTTTTGAATTTACGGGGAGCACATACTTTATTTTTGTAGACGGATTAAAAGGATTGGGATAATTCTGAGATAAAGAATATCCGTTTGCTTCTTCGACAGGATCATTTATTCCGGTCGGCACATCAATACCGATAGTATAATTCCCGTCATATCCGCCGGTACCGTTCGGCACTGCATTCATGACAAGATACTGAGGATTTGAATTATGAAATACTCCGTCTGCTGCATTAGTAGTAGGATTCGGTCCTCTGCCTGAATAAAGAGGAGTTGCATAAATTATATTGTTAAGTGAATCAGGAAAACAAAACTGTGAAGTAACATAAGTAAAAGAATTCAGACGAACCTTAAAATGAATATGTGTTGCTCTTCCCGGATACCAGCCCGGATAGACAGTATCAAAAAAAACAGTACCGGTTGCATCGGTGATCTGAGTTCCTCTCATGAAAGTCTGACCAACAAAAGCATTGTATCCCGAATAATCCCCGTTAATGTCACAATGCCAGACATCAACTAAAACATTTGGGATCGGGTTACACTGGGCATCTATTACATTGATATTCATTCTCAAAGCCAATCCCGGTCTGCCTTCGGTAATATCCATTCTTACAAGATTACCATTCAAATAATAAGGTCCTTCAGTGGTTGCCGGAGTCAGCCAGCATCCTGCGGAATCTTCAAGCCCTTCATTTCTAATGGCTTTTACAGCTTTGTCAATTGCTCCAAATGTATTTTTGAACGGAAGCATTGAGGCTATACCGAATGCTCCTATACCTTTGATCAGATTTCGTCTTTTCATTTATAAATAGTTTAAATTTAATTTTCAGCAGATAATATTTTGCTTTCAGGTAATTCCGCTTTTGTAAACGAACTTATTTTTTCAAGATCTATTATTGTTTTGCCATCTTCAGGAGCTGCATAGATGCTTACAAACTTTGCACCCCATATTATTTCATTGTATTTATATGACGAACGGGAATGAACGATCTGAGCAAACGTATCGTCAAACCCTTTTATTAAAATAAAAAATTCTGCATTAGAGTCTTTCAGATCTTTTTCAGTCTTTCCATAAAGAGGACTTTCTTCAGTGACCGGATGATTAATAGTCCAGGTAGTTGTGAAAAACGTGATCTTGTCATATTCCAGTGTTAATTTATCAAACTTTACTTTACCATCATTTATATGTGAAATAAGAAGGTCTGCTTCCACATCCACCATCTGATGGTCAGCTCTTTTATTTGCTATTCTGAACTGAAGCCCGGTAATATCCTTATATGGCGCAATCAATGCATTCTCACTGTATATTATCTTGGCTGCAGGTTTTACAAATCTTCCCATCAAAAGACCGGTTGCAACGGCAAGAGAAAGTAATCCTATCAGAGATTCAATTGATGAAATTGTATTTGAGTAAATTCCAACGGGATTTATTCTTCCGTAACCGACAGTAGTGAAAGTCTGAGTGCTGAAAAAGAATTCATTTAAAAATTTATGAAACTCAGTGCTGGCTTCAATCCCTTCAAAGTTGGATTCTCCGCCTATATAATATAAAAATGCAAAGAATATATTGATGAGTAAATAGCTGCTGAAGATCAATGTACCGAATTTCAGCCAGGACATTGTGATAAGCCATTGATAAACACTGAATGTCTCAAAATAAGAAAGTCCTTTTCTGACCACATTAAAACTTCCGTCCTTGTTTATTATTCTGTGACTGCCTTCAGGTATATAACTTCCAAGTCCAAGATCTGTTACTTCTTTGTCATTATTACTTTTTGGTAATATGACATATTCTTTTTTAGGTTTCAATTTTCGTAATATTTTATCTTGAACCCAGTTTGATCTTCAACACAACTTTTTCATTCTTCCTCATAACTGTAACTTCAGCTTCCTCACCCGGTTTGAATTCACCCATAGCATACATATAGTCATAAATATTCTTTACATCCTTGCTTCCGAATTTAATTATCAGATCTTCAGCCTGAAGTCCGCCTTTATCAGCAGGACTGCCTTCTTTTACCCCGGCCAGTTTCATTCCTTCTTCAGTTGAAGAATAATCAGGGATCGTTCCTACATATACTTTAACATTTCCCATTGATCGTTTTTCATTATCGGTACTTACAACTTTGATAAAATCCGGTTTATTTTCCATTTCATCAAGAGTCATTGCAATATCATAGACCATATTCAGAACCAATGCCTCACCTTCTGAATTTATCTTTTCGACATCATCAGTCGGAGAATGATAATCACTGTGTGTTCCCGTAAAGAAATGAAGGACAGGCATATTTTTTGCATAAAAGCTTGAATGATCTGAAGGTCCGAATCCGTCCGGTGTCTTTGTAATATTAAAATTAAAGGAATTATTTATTGAGTCGATCAATGGATCCCATATGGAAGAAGTACCTGTTCCGTAAATTATAAGTTTATTATCCGCTAGTCTTCCCACCATATCCATATTAAGCATTGCAACAATATTCTTATCTTCAAACAATTTCGATTTTGTAAAATACGATGAACCGAGCAATCCGGCTTCTTCAGCGCCAAAGCCAATAAATAAAATACTTCTTTTAAGATCTTTTCTTTCTGCAGAAAATTTCTGTGCAAGCTCAAGCATACCGGCAGTACCCGAAGCATTATCGTCTGCACCGTTATGTATCTGCTTATCATTACCGGCATAAAGCGAACCGTAGAGACCGTAACCGAGATGATCTTTGTGAGCGCCGATTACAATTACTTCATTCCTGAGAACAGGATCACTTCCTTCAATGATACCAACTATATTTTCGGTTATAACTTTTACCGGTTCTACATTTGTTTCAATTACAGCATCTACATCATTGAGAATAAAGGAATCCGGCTTTTTTGTTGAGTCGATCCTGTTCTGAATTGCTAACAGATCAAGTCCTTTTTGTCTGAAAATATTTTCAATGATCTCTCTCTTACAGTTTATAATTGGAATTCCTTCATTCTGAAGAACATTGTCATATCTCATTTTCGAGATCTTATCATCACCCGCATTGGGTCCGCTGATAAGGATTATTCCTGCAGCATTTCCGTCCCTTGCGCTGAGAGTTTTAAATCTTGCCTGTTCATATTTCTGAAAAGGATTGTTATGAACATCTGCGCCACCGGGAGAATCTTTCATGATCACAATGATCTTATTTGCTATGTCAATATCGTTTCCGTCTTTGTCCTTGTAATCATCATAATTCTGCTCGGGAGCTGAGATTCCGTATCCGAGAAAAACCAGTTCACCCTGTGCAATCCCGTTACCGGAAAAACCCAGCGGCAAAAAATCTTCTTCAATAGTATAATCTTTTTCTTTACCGTCTGAGAATATCTGGAATTTGTTAACACCGCTTAATCTTACATGAGTATACATTTCGAATGGCTGAGTGTAACCGTTCTCTCCTGCAGGATCAAGACCGTATTTTATGAATTCATTTATTAAATAGCTGTTTGTAAGCGAATCGCCCGGAGTACCCGGAAATCTGCCTTCGAGTTCATCAGATGATAAATATTTTATATGCTGATATATTTCTTCTTTGGATATATCATTATTGCGGATATTATTAATATCATCTTTCCCGTCATATAAAGTAAAAGCGGAAACAGAAATGAATATTATAAGTGTGAGAATTTTAAAAAATTTCATATATATATTTAAGTTTTGATTTAACAAACGTTTATATATCTGATAAAAAAGTCAAGATAATAATTAGAAATAAAAATCTTCGGAAATTCTTTTTGTTATGGTCAAAAAATTTAACAGATAACGTAAAAATAATTAAAATAATACAGAAAACATTTAATATTATGAAATTAAATAAGTTCTTAGGTTGTCTTGTTTTAATTATTTATTATTTTTAGTTTGTGAAAATAAAAATTTTTCCTAATAAAATATATACTATGAAAAAAATCATTTATCTTACACTGCTTTTAACATTCTCATGTTACTTCTATTCGTGCTCATCAGTAACAGATATTTCAGGAACCTGGAAAAAGCCGGGTACTATACCTCAGAAATACACAAAAATAGCTGTTCTCGGGTTGAGTAAAAGCAGAGTCAATAATTCAACAATAGAAAGTGCAGTAGTTTCAAATTTAAAACAATACGGTATAAATGCAATTTCAGGATCAAATATTCTGACAAGCAATTTTTTAGATTCAGACGGTGACGGAAAAGTTGATGACGGAAGCAAAGAGCAGATCGCTCAGAAATTAATAGACGCAGGTGTTGACGGAGCATTAGTATTGTCATTGCAGGATGTAAAAAAATCAGAACAGTATGTACCGGGTACTTCTTTTTATACACCTTATGCAGGTTTCTATGGCTTTAACAGTTATTACTGGGGCGCATATAACACTATAAATACACCCGGATATTATACTCAGACGACTAATTATTTTATTTCTTCAAATTTTTATAATATGAAAAATACTGAACTGATTTGGTCAGCACAATCTGAAACTATGGATCCTCAGTCCTTAAGTGGCTTTGCAAGTTCATTTGCTCCGGTAATTGCTCAGGAGTTTGCAAGTGCAGGCGTTGTATCAAAATAAATTGATCATATAATTTTACTTAATTTTCCTTACGGAAGATCTTCATACAAGAAGGTCTTCCGTTTTTTTTTATATAATATCGGTTGTAAATGAAAACTAATATTTTTAATTTATTAAAATCATTTTTATATGTCCGGAAATATTAATTTCATTTTAAATAAAGAACTTATATCCGCCGATCTGAATCCTGCAACAGTTCTTCTTGACTTCATACGAAACAAAAAATTAACCGGAACCAAAGAAGGCTGTAAAGAAGGTGATTGCGGTGCCTGTACTGTTTTAACCGGTGAAATTAATTCAGACAGGGATGAAGTAATTTATTCTGCTGTAAACTCCTGCCTGATCCCGGTTCAGAATGTCAACGGTAAACATGTTGTTACAATTGAAGGACTGAATCTCCCCGGCAAAGAACTTAATCCAATACAACAGGAATTTGTCAATGAAGGCGCTTCACAATGCGGATTCTGCACACCCGGCTTTATAGTTTCTCTGACAGGATATTTTTTAAATAAAGGGATCTTAAACTCCGGTAATGTGATCGATTCTCTTGACGGGAATATATGCAGATGCACAGGTCATAATTCAATTATCAGAGCAGCGAAAAAAATATCAGATAAGTTTGATTTTGCCGTTCATTCCAATGGGACTCGTTATAAATTTCTTTCCGAAAATAAGATCATACCCGAGTATTTTCTGAATATTAAAGACAGACTTTCCAAACTCAATACTTTTGATATTAAAGTATCTTCAGATTCCGGTAAAAAAAGTTTTGTCAGCGGAGGAACGGATCTGTTTGTTCAGAGACCTGATGAAATGCTCAATTCAGAAATAATTTTTTTATGTAATGATTCAACACTCAAGGGGATATTCCTGAATAAAGATGTCTGCACGATCGGAAGTCTTTCTACCGTAACAGAGATCCTTGAATCCGGAATAATGAATGATCTTTATCCCGGTATAATTAATTTTGCGGGATTATTTGGTTCGACTCCGATAAGAAACTCCGCTACACTTGGCGGTAATATAAATAATGCCTCTCCGATCGGCGATATGACTGCTTTGTTTCTTGCTTTGGATTCCAATGTGATTTTATCTGATTCTGAAAACAAAAGAACTATCCCGCTTAAAAATTATTACAGATCTTATAAAACCACTGAAAGAAAACCGGATGAATACATGGAGTGTCTTAATATTAAATTACCTGAAGGAAATTATTATATTAACTTTGAGAAAGTTTCAAAACGGACATATCTTGATATAGCAAGCGTAAATACTGCAATTCTGATATTTATGGAAAAAGATGTTATCAAAGAAATACATCTTTCAGCAGGCGGTGTTGCGCCAGTACCGTTATATTTAGCAGAAACATGTGAATTTTTAAAAGATAAAAAGATCAGCCGTGAAAATATAAATAAAGCTTTGGAAATAACTCAATCTGAAATTTCACCTATAAGCGATGCAAGAGGAAGTTCTGATTATAAAAGAATGCTTTTAAACGGATTGATTAAAACTCACTTTATAAAACTTTTTCCTGAATATTTCTCAGAAGGAGTTGAACTTTGAAAAATTATGACATCATAAATCACGTAAGAGGTGAATCGCTTTTCATTGATGATATTAACATTCCTGACGGAACATTGTATGCAACTGTATTTTATTCTCCATTAGCACACGGAAAAATTCTGAATTTAAACTTAAACGAAGCACTATCTTTACCGGGAGTAAAGGAGATCATTACATATAAAGATATCCCGGGCGAAAATCAGATCGGCGGGATTATTTTTGACGAACCCCTGCTGGCTGAAGAACATGTGCACTTTATCGGAATGCCAGTTGCTTTGGTTATTGCCGATAATGAACTTACAGCAAGAAATGCAGCAAAGAAAATTAAAATTGAAATTGAACCCTATCCTGTCATTACTGATCCGAGAGAAGCTTTTAAAAAAGGAGATCTTATTGTTCCTCCCGAAACGTTCTCCTGCGGCAATACGGAAAATGCATGGGATGAGTGTGATATAATAATTGAAGGTGAATGTGATTCAGGCGGACAGGAACATCTTTATCTGGAGACTCAGGGTGCAATTGCATTCCCTTCTGAAGGAGGAGGATTGAAAATAATCTCTTCCACACAGGGACCGACAACAGTTCAGAGAGTTGCCGCAAAAGTTCTTGCAATGCCAATGAATAAAATTGAAGTAGAAGTTTTAAGACTCGGCGGCGGCTTTGGCGGTAAAGAGGATCAGGCTACTCCGTGGGCAGTGCTGACAGCTTTGGCAGCTATGAAATTAAATAGCCCGGTTAAACTGATTCTCCCCAGACATGATGATATGGTAATGACAGGTAAGAGAAATCCGTATTCTTCAGATTTTAAAATAGGGCTGAAAAAAGACGGAAAGATCATAGCTTATGAAGCTTCTTTTTATCAGAATGCCGGAGCTTCGGCGGATCTTTCGACCGCTATTTTAGACAGGACTTTATTTCATTGTACCAACAGTTATTTCATCCCGAATGTAAAAGCTACAGGATATTGCTGCAAAACCAATCTTGCTCCGAATACCGCTTTCAGGGGATTCGGCGGTCCGCAGGGAAAGTTTGTAATTGAATGCGCAATTCATAAAGCTGCCGAATGCATGGGTTTACTTCCTTCCGGGATTCAGAAAATGAATCTTTTAAAAGAAGGTGATAAATTTCCATACGGTCAGAAAGCTTTGCATGCTCAGGCAATAAACAGCTGGAAAGCCGCGGAAGAATCTTTTAAACCCGATGAGATCAGGGACAGAATAAATAAATTCAATTCCGAAAATAAATATTTTAAAAAAGGTTTCGCCTTTATGCCGATATGTTTCGGTATCGCATTTACAAATACAAAAATGAATCAGGCAAATGCGCTGATCAATATATATTCGGACGGAAGCGTGAGTTTCAGCACGGCAGCAGTTGAAATGGGTCAGGGCGTAAATGCAAAGATAAGGGAAGTTGTGTCTAGAGTGTTCTCCGTTTCTCAGGAAAAGATAAAAAACGAATCTACAAACACTACCCGGTCAGCAAATACTTCACCGACTGCAGCAAGCTCCGGAGCTGATCTGAATTGTAATGCAGCATATAAGGCTTGTAAAATAATTCTAGACAGAATAAAACATTCTGCTCTTGAGGAATTGAATAAAAGTGATATAGATAAAATTGAGATACGGGATGAAACTGTTTACTATAATGATATTAGAACCAATCTGGAATGGTGTGTTCTTATCGAAAGGACTTTTCACAAGCGGATAAGTTTATCTGCACATGCTCACTATTCCACTCCGGAAATATTTTTCGATAAAAGCATAAACAAAGGTACGCCTTTCAGATATCACGTTTATGGAACTTCCGTGATTGAAGTTACGGTAGATTGTCTTCGCGGTATTTATAAAATAGACTCTGTGAGAGCTGTTCATGATTTCGGTGAATCGCTGAATCCCGTCATAGATCTCGGCCAGGCGGAAGGCGCTATAATTCAGGGATTAGGATGGATGACTATTGAGGAGGTTGTACATAATAAAGACGGTAAATTATTATCAGATCTGCTTTCTACGTACAAGGTGCCGGACATACATTTCTCGCCGGAAGAAATGGAGATCAAATTTCTCGGTATTCCGAATCCTGCGGGAATATTCAACTCAAAAGCCATAGGAGAACCTCCACTGATGTATGGTATCGGAGCATATTTTGCCATCAGAAATGCCTTAATGGAATTCACCGGTTCGAATGATTTTCCATATTCAGCCCCTATCACTCCGGAGAAAGTTTTTTTATATCTTAATTCTAAAAAAGCGGTTTTTTTATCTGATGAGTAATTAGGATTAATTCTGAGAAAGTATAGTAAACTGCATATTCAGAGAAATTGATTTTAAATAGTAATGATAAATAGCCGGCAGACATAGAAACCGTTTAAACGGTTTCTATGTCTGCCGTAATACTAACACAGATATTAATATAGCTGATCTTTAAATATGAAAGAGATCCATTTATGGAATTTCATTTACTCTGAACTGATCAAAAACAACAGCGTGTACTTAGCTGTTGTCGCAGATCATAAAAAAGGTTCGCCCGGAAAACAGGGATTTAAAATGGCTGTTTCATCAAACGGAGATATGACCGGATCTATCGGAGGCGGGGTTATGGAATATGATATTTTAAAAAAGTGCAGAAATGCTTTTAAAGAAAATATTATTCTGAATGAGATCGAAACAGTTCATCATAAGAAACTAAAGAATTTAAAAAGCTCCGGATTAATTTGTTCAGGATCACAGACCAACTTCATTATTACTCTTTCGAAATCTGATTTACCGGAAGTTAAAAAAATATTAACGGCATTTAAAAAGAAAACTCAGAGTATAATAGAATTCAGTCCTTCGGGGATAAAGCTCACACAAAACGGAGCAAACGGGGAAAAACCGGTGTTTGTTTTTAAGGATGAACATAACTGGAAATATGAACAGCCGGCAGGAAACTCTGATAAAGTTTACATTTTAGGAGGCGGACATGTCGGATTAGCTCTCAGCAAAGTATTGTCGCTACTGGATTTTTATGTTGTTGTAATAGATGACCGGACCGGTGTTCAGAGTTTCTCAAAAAATGAATATGCTGATGAATTAATTACTGGAAGTTACAGTAAACTCGGAAAACTCATCGAAGATAATTCTTATGTCGTAATTGTAACAACAGGTTTCGAATCAGATAAGGAAGCATTGTTACAGATCATTAACAAAGATCTGAAATACATTGGACTGATGGGAACAAAAGCAAAGATCAAAAAAATATTCTCTGAAACTGTAAGAGCAGGAATAAAAAAACCGATGTTAAAAAAGATCCATGCTCCGATAGGAATTGAAATAGGAAGCGATACTCCTGAAGAGATTGCCATAAGCATTGCTGCAGAACTTATAAAAACAAAAAATCAAAGTTCATAATTTTTAAATCAATTTATGTTTTTTTCTAAAGTCCAGCACCTTGTCTTTATGTCGTTTGCTAATGTGGTTTAAGGTGGATTTGACAGCTCTCTTAACGGTTTTATTTTCATCATTCAAAAACATACTAATTACATCCAAAGCTTTTTCGGGATATTTGTTACCGAAACTGTTATTAAAGGACATTATGATATTCCACCGTACATGTTCATCTTTTATCTTACTCCATTTTTTAAGCTGATCTATAACCTGTTCAGGAAATGCATTCCCGAAATAACAACCTAAAATAAACGGACCGAGATTTTTCTTAACATATCGGGAATCATCATACATTAGTGGTTCAAATATCGTAAAAGCTTTTTTAATACCTTCCTCATTCCTTAAACCAATCGCGGAAAAGACTAGGGCTCTTCTTACATTTTCAGAAGGGTGATTTGTCAATTTTAGCATTTCATCAAACAGTTCTGTATTATCTTCCAGAACAGCAGCAAATGCATTACCTGCATATTCCCTGACTTCCCAGTTCGGATCATCTGCAATTTTCAAAAGCTGTTTCTTTACTTTAGCAGGAGAGTGTTTATATCCGCGCCATATAACGGAAACACCGATCTCTCTGGCTGCAGGTTCTTCCATGTTGCACAATGCATTTCCAGTAGTAAAAAAATCTTTAACGGGATTCTTTGAATTTGATTCGATGTGATTTACAATTTCCTTTATTACAAATCTTTTATCTTTTGTTTTGGCTGTTCCGGCATGCCCTGTCTTATATTTCTCAAGTATCGAGATGATCTTTTTAAGATCGTTTTTCTTTAAAGCTGAAATAATATCAGATTTGTTTTTATCTGTGAGAAGAGAATCTGCCATATAATTAAATTTATTCAAATTAAAAATTTTGAATTGCTAATGCAAATTGTAAAATTTAGCTTAGAAAAAAAAGGAACCAATATGAAAACACTAATTAATACATTAGCTTTTAAAACCATTCTGGTTATATCAATTTTATTTAGTTTTAATTCACTCTCTTATTCGGGTATCTATCCATGGAGTCCGCTTCAGAAAATCACTTCCGGTTATAATGATAAAAATCCTGCATTCGGTACAAAGCAGGAATACTTTTATACATTGTTTGACTGGGAATTCATGGTGTTTGAGCGGCATCAGGATTCAACTTCTAACATCTGTGTTTTAAAAATGGGAACTAGTGGTCCGCTGGATTCAGTGATATATATTTCGGATAATACAGGTTTAAATCGGAATCCTTCCATATCTTATTTCGGAAATTCCGGATTTTTTCAAAGTAGTATCATAAAAGCTGTAGCTGTGTGGGAATATAATAGAAATGGCAGGTGGGATATTTATGCTTCTTATTTCAACAAAAATACCGGCTGGCAAACTCCATTCCCCGTTGATACTTCAAATGCTGATAAATCTCACCCACAGTCTGTTTGTATTGATACAATAAATTTCGGAATAACTTATGAAAAAGATACCGATATAATTTTTAAGATCATAAACGGACAAACGCATAATATCATATATGACACAAATCTTACTTCTAATGAAAGTGCAATTTGCACCAATCCTTTTCTGTCATTAGATTATGATTTTTATGTTAGCTATCAAAAACAGAAAGCAGACAGTAATTATCAAATAGATTACAGGAGATCAGCTAAACTCCCTAACTGGACTCAACCGGATACTATTGCTTATGAAGGTAACAATATAAATAACGGATTTGTAAATTATTTTTCCGGACTTATCGGAATATTCAGTTCTGACCGAACCGGAAATTACAATATTTACGGGAATGTCATTGGTTCATTTCAGGGTCAAAAACCATTAACTATGGATTCTTTAACGGATAATTTTGATTATGAATCGTATTTATTCCCAATTGTTACAGACGGTGGATTTTACAATCATGCAAATGTATATAATCAGAAGACAGATTCTAATAGAATATTGTTCTCAGATTATTTTCTTTTACGAGACAGTGTTTCTGTTTCTGATTCATCTTCTGAGATTTCATTGACAATGAACCGCGGAATAAAATTTGGAATGTTTGATGCTTTTATTTGGGTGGTATTCAATAAGGATAGTCTTAATTTCTCTAATCTTTATGGAAAATCATTACAGATTATTATACTCGACATAAATAAGATCTCAAGTACTGTACCTGAGAAATTTGAACTTTATCAGAATTTTCCGAATCCCTTCAATCCTGTTACAAAAATTAAATTCGATATACCGCAGATAACCGGAAACAATTCTTCGGATGTGAAACTCATTATATATGATCAGCTCGGAAGAGAAGTGGAAAGTCTTTTAAATAAACAGCTTGGTTCCGGAACATATGAAGTGACCTGGGATGCAGGCAAATATTCAAGCGGGATTTATTTTTATAAACTTATATTTGGTAATTTTTCAGAGACAAAAAAACTTATGCTTTTGAAGTAAATTTGAATTACAAATCTGATTAAGAAATTATATATTTGCACTACTTTCAAACATAATATTTAAATGAAATTCGATCTCGAAACTGTACTTTTTTTCTCGCTTGCGGTAATGGCAATTGGTTCTGCTATAATGATGATCACGCGAAAGAGTCCGATTACAAGTGCATTATATCTGATATTAAACTTTTTCACAGTATCCGGTTTATATCTTCTGCTGAAAGCCCAGTTCATAGCCATAATACAGGTGCTGGTATATATGGGTGCAATTATGGTGTTATTCCTGTTTGTGATCATGCTTTTAAATCTTCAGGATGAAAAAATATTAAAGGAAAAATTCACTTACAGAAAGATAACAGCCGTTCTGCTTTCAATTTTTTTGTTTTGTCTTCTTTCATTTACGATTTATTTCGGATTCAGCGGAAAATTTACTGCAATGTCTGATAAAGCGGTAGAGATTGGTACAGCAGAGTTTCTTGGTTCAGAGTTGTTCACTAATTTTTCATTTCCTTTTGAACTTGCATCATTCCTGCTTCTGGCTGCAATAGTCGGAGCGGTAGTACTGGCAAAGAAAAAGTTCGAGTGACCTGAAAGGGTAATTGTTTAAATGAACTGTTTTAACTGATCTTCCATAATTTACCGGATAATCAGAAAAACCGTTTAAACGGTTTCTCTGATTATCCGGTTAAAACAAACATCCTGATTATTTAACCCTTCATTCCGGTTTCTATCACATCAAACCCTGTATAACTTCTAAGCACTTCCGGTATTACTATATTTCCGTCTTTCGTCTGATTTGCTTCAAGTAATCCTACCATCAGTCTTGAAGTCGCAAGTCCGGATCCGTTTAGAATATGCACAAGTTCGGTTCTGGTCTTATTGTTTTCAATTTGTTTTTTATACCTGACCCTGGCTCTTCTCGATTGAAAATCAGTACAGTTACTCACAGAAGAAGCCTCAAGCCATTTATCTTCAGCATATGACCAGACCTCAATATCATAACATTTGCTTGCTGCAAATCCGAGATCAGCAGTACAGAGTTCGATGATACGATAATACATTCCAAGTTTATCAAGAATACCACATGCGTGAGAAAGCATATCTTCAAGTTCGTTGTATGAATTTTCGGGAGTACAGAAATTTATGAGTTCGACCTTGTTAAACTGATGAACTCTCAGAAAACCTTTTGTATCTTTACCGTAACTTCCGGCTTCTCGTCTGAAACAGTTTGTGAATCCGCAGTATTTCATAGAAAGATCTTCTTCTTTAAGGATCTCATCCCTGTGGATATTCAGTATCGAGACCTCTGCCGTTGGAATTGCAAAAAGATCATCCTTTTCCATATGATACATATCTTCTTCAAATTTTGGTATCTTCTCGGCGGCTTCCATGGATTCGCGGCTGACAAGTACGGGAGTTATCACTTCCCTGTATCCGTTCTTTCCCTGTTCGTCAAGCATAAAATTTATTAATGCGCGTTCGAGTCTTGCGCCTTTGCCTTTATATAAAGGAAAACCGCTTCCTGAGATTTTCGTACCTCTTTCAAAATCAAGTATATCAAGCGTTTTTCCGAGCTGTACATGATCCTTTGGCTTAAAGTCAAATTCTTTTTTCTGACCTGCTGATCTGATCTCGACATTGTCTTTTTCGGAATTTCCCTGAGGTACAGAATCATGAGGCAGGTTGGGAATATATCTCAGGAGTATATCAATATCATTGTCAAACTGTTTTAGCTCATCATCTTTTAACTTAATTTCATCGGATACTTTTTTCATGTCCGCAATTTTATCCGAAGCATCTTCCTTGTTTTTTTTCATAACTGCAATTTCATCCGATACTTTATTTCTCTGCTCTTTAAGCGTTTCCGTTTTATGAATGAGATCAAGACGGTTTTTATCAAGTGAGACTATCCTGTCAATTACAGTTACATCTTCGTTTCTGAGTGATAATTTTTCTTTTATATAGTCAGGATTTTCCCTGACAATTTTTATATCCAGCATATTATGTTTTATTTATTAATACCCAAGTTGAAATTTCAGCAGCCTTAAACCTTCAATAGAATCCATTGGTTTAAATCCAAGTTCAGATTCCATTTTAAGAATTATAAGCCCTGACTTTAATGGTCTGGGTGCGGGTTGATTCAGACTTTCCGTAGTTATCGGAAAGACAAGTTTTTTATTTAAATTAAATACATCACACATATTCATTGCAAAATCATATCTTGATAAAATATCCGAACCGGCAATGTTATAAATTCCTCTGCAGTTTTTTTCAATTATCTTAAGAGTTCCGTAAGCAAGATCATCTATCATTGTTACATTACTGATCTGATCCGTAACTATATTTACAGGTCTGTTATTTCTGAGATTGTCCAGCATCCATAAGGCAAAATTAGGCTTTACATTATTTCCCGTCCCGTAAAGCACGAGTGTCCTGATTATAGTATAATTTATGCCACTGGTAATAAGTGAATTTTCACTTGCCAGTTTTTCCCTGCCGTAAAATGAGACAGGATTCGGAACAGATAATTCATCATAAGGACCGTTCTTTCCGTCAAAGACATAATCAGTCGAAAAATGAACGATCTTAACATCATTTTTTTTTGCTGCTATTATCAGATTCTTTACTCCGTCTACATTTATCTTCCATGATAATTCTCTTTCTGTTTCACACTTATCAACATTGGTAAAAGCCGCGCAGTTAATGATCACGGATGGCTTATGATATTCAACAACTTTCTTAACTTCCTCTTTTGAAGTAATATCAAGTTTTATATATAATTTACCAAAATCATAAAATGATTTTTCCTCGACTGATGATAAAATAACTTCATGGTCACTTTCCCTTAAAATAACCGAAGCGACTGCCTGCCCGAGAAGCCCGTTCGAACCTGTTATTAATATTTTCAAATTATATACCGGTAGTTATTTTAGTTTATAAAGTTTGTTAATGCCGCCTATTGATGCATTAATTGAAGCAATTCTGTTTGCATAATTCAGACTCTTTTTAAAGTCTGAAGTTACGGAATAATCAAGTGTAAATGATGAGGCGAATACGTCTCCGCATCCGGTAGAGTCGATAAAATGAGGATTCTCAACTGCGGCAAGCTGGATATGATCCAGATCATAAAACGTCTCTCCTCCGAAACTTTTCTCTTTTTTTGTAATACCCGTAACACCGTTAACTCCTCTTGTTACTATCATTCCAACAACGGGATTCCGTTTATTGAAAAGGACCTCTTCGGCTATCTTGTATTCACTTAATTTCTCTTTAGTAAGTGTTGCGATCTCAAATTCATTCATCTGAACTGTATCTGAGTTGGTACACCATTCATACCAGTTCTCAACATTAGTATGAACCCTTGTTCCGTCAGGCTTTGTATGCATTACTATATTGTGAATATCAATATGAATAAATCCGCTGAAGTTTTTTCTGAGATTTTTCAGCGTTTCAATTGAAATGTCAATTCCGGAGATCATATTTACAAGAATGGCATCTGCGCCGGAAAGAAAATTTTCTATCTGATTATAGGCAACCGTATAAGTCGGTTCTGACGAAGTTTCTACCCGAGCGCTTTTATCATTATTATAAAGATTATAATGTAAAAATACTTTTCTTGTGGGATGTTTTACTTTATTGAGTCCGTGAGTATTAATATTAGGATATAGTCCAAGTATTTCCATAATGTTTTCATATTCATCCTCACCCACATTCATAACAGGTGTGATATGATCATTTTCTTTTGCCAGCACTGCCATACTTATTACTGAGTAAAGTATTCCGCCGTAGCTTTTTAAAACTTCCCCGTTTACCTTATGAATAACATCTACACAAGGTTCTCCGATTATTATATAATTCATTTCTTGAGTTTAAAATTATTTTCAATTTTCTTTATGATTTGTCCCGAAAGTTCAAGTTCTGAAGCTTTAATTGTTTCCTTTAACTGTGAAAGTTTTGTAGCCGATGTTATTACGCTTGAAATTATTTGATTACGCAGACACCATGCCAGAGCAACGTTTGAGACCGGAGTTTTAAGTTCCTCTGCAATACTTATAAGCTTTTCCACTTTCTTTAAATTCTCTTCTGTTGCAAGTCTCTGCACAAATACGCTGTTCTTCTTGTCCATCAATCTGGAATCCCTGTCAATTTTTTTCCTGTTGTATTTTCCGGTCAAAACTCCCTGAGCGAGAGGTGACCAAACAACCTGACCAATTCCTTCCTTCTGACAATAATCAAGCACTCCGTTGGTTTCAATGTCTCTGTATAACAGACTGTACTGAGGCTGATTACTTACGGGTTTATGAAGATTGTATTTTTCACAAACTGTAACTGCTTCCTTTATCTGCTTACCTGTCCATTCACTCGTGCCCCAGTATAAGATCTTTCCCTGCTCTATAAGGGTATTAAATGCCCTGCAGGTTTCTTCAACCGGAGTTTCAGTATCATATCTGTGACACTGATAAAGATCGATGTAATCTGTCTTTAGATTTTGCAGTGAATTGTGAACGGATTCAGTAACATGTTTACGGGATAATCCTTTATCATTGGTATTCCGGCTCATTGGCCAGAAGCATTTTGATGCAATAAAAAGATCCTGTCGTCTGAAATTTTTAAGTGATACCCCGAGAAATTTTTCGGCTCTGCCTATTGCATAGACATCAGCAGTGTCAAAAAAATTTATTCCGTTATCAAAAGCAAATTTAATGAGATCATTACCTGTTTTTTTATCTACTGTACCGCCAATTGTGATCCAGCTTCCGAGACCGATCACACTTACCCTGGCTCCGCAGTTTCCTAACCTTCTGTATTCCAAAATTTATATGTTTTATTAAAAATTATTTAAAAGAATTTTTTAATTGTTCTCTGATAAGTTTTCTCGCTTTACTTCCGCCGAAATTAACTGTTACTGAGATCTGATTTGTCATACCCAGATCCTGATGATTAGTAATTGCATAATCAAGCTGCAGGATATTATAATTCAGACTTATCCCGCCTGAAAAAGAATCAGGCTGCGTGCCAATGCCTGCTCTGAGATCAACATATTCATTCACAAAATACTCAAGTCCTCCACGGAATGAAAGCGGAAATTTTACATCTTTTTCGAATTCAAGAATCATATTCAGATCGGTTTCAGGCTGAACTGTAAAACCTGTCCTGTATATCTGAGAGATCCTCTGATCCGATTCCCCGATCTTAGATCCTGTTATGTTCCCTGCGAAAAAGCCCCATTTAAGAAATCCGGTAAGATAAGCAAGCCCTCCTATATCCGCACCAAAAGATGAAGCTGAATTATAATTCTGAATTGTCAGATCATAATAATTCAGATTTAATCCCAGAAAGATCTTTTTTCCGAAATTATTTCCGTAAGACAATGTTAATTCAGATTCTCTGTAAAGTTCAAATCCGTAAGTTTTTAATCCGATACCAAATGTTCCGAAATCCAGCGCTTCAGTATAAGTAAGCGCTGCCGTGGAGATCTCACTTATTCCATATTGAGAAGGTCCGTAATAAGCGGATATTTCCCTGAAAGAGATCTGTCCAAGTCCGGCCGGATTATAAAATACTGCAAGTGAATTATCGGATAAAGAAGTAAAAGCTCCGTTTAAGCCAACCGCTCTTGCACCGACACTGGAGAATTCAAATTGTGCAAAGGAACTTTTTAAAGCTAAAATACATAAAACAACTGTGATCTTAATCATATTCATAATCATCCCCGTATATTAATTAAAAAATAAATGTATTGATTCTTTAATATCAGAATCCATATTTTAACAAAATAAATTTAGCTAATGAGACCCAAAATGCAAAGTCAAATTAAATGGTTTTTAATTTTAATAATATTTTTTTTAAGTAAAACTAATATAACTTTTTCCCAGCAAACTGATCTGTATGTGGATGTGATAGTCGATATGGAACAGTTGAATCAGGCGGAACAGGAAAAACTGTCAAATTTCAAACAGAAAGTTGAGGATTATCTTAATAAAAACAAATATCACAGCGATAAAATACCAACCATCCGAGCACAGATGCAGTTCAGCTTTACCAGTGCCGATGCGTCTTCATCAACCTATCAGGCAAAGGTTTTCATAGCAAGTCAGCGTGAAATATATAATCCTTTTAAAACCAATGATCCGAAATTCACAGTTGCATTCAGATATCTTGATGAAAGATGTCAGTTTTATTACAATGACAATATGGTATTTCTTAAAAACGACTTAAGGTTTGATCCGTTCTTAAGTCTTCTTGATTATTATGCATATTTAATTGTGGGATATGATGAGGATTCCTATTATGTAAAAGGCGGTAATAAATATTTTCAGAAAGCTCTTGATATCTGTAATAAGGTATCGGGAAATCTGAACGGATGGAATGAGACAGGCGGCGGTTCGAAACCTTCCAGACTCCAGCTTGTTCAGGAAATGCTCGATATAAGATCTGATGATTTCAGAAAAGCATATTTTGAATATATGTGGACAGGTCTTGATTCACTGGCAATAAACAAAACAAATGCCTATAAAAATATACTCGATGCGCTTGAAACAATTGGAAAAGTCAAAAGCAAAGAAGTCAAAACATATAACATTGATATTTTCTTTGACTCCAAAGCAAATGAAATAGCCGAGACCTTTATAGAATACGGAGATAAATCAGTATATGATAAACTTATGGCAATTGACAGATCTCATCAGAGTATTTATGAAGATGCAAAAAAACGGGCGCGGTAATTAGTAAATCCGGTGTCAGTTTTTGAATAATTTTTTAAAATATGTTAATCCCGGGATTATAGTTTTATATTTCAAGTTTCTTTTAATTTGTTTAATTTTAACAAATAAACTAAAAAAGGGGGAAATTTGAAAAAAACCATATTACTTTTAATTGCGCTGTTTGCATTTATTTCTATGAATGCTGATGCGCAATTTAAGAACTATAATGTTAAAGGCGGAATAATTTATGACCAGCTAATACCGCTTTCGGAATACAATTCATCATATTCATTTATCGGTAGAGCCTTCCTTGGATTTGAAATTACAAACAATGTTTGTATTCAGATCAGCGGAGGATACGGGCAATTCAAAACCAAGGATAACTACAATCCTGTTACAGGTATTTATGATAATAACGGTAATTCATTTCAAAATACTTACGGGGATTATATCAAAGCAGATATTATTCCTGTTGATGCAAGAGTAAGACTGTCCCCGTGGGCAAAAACTGCAAAAAACTGGAATCCGTACTTTTACATCGGAGCAGGTATAATGAATTATAACGTTAAGAATGATCCTGATACCGTAAGTAAAAACAATGACGGCTGGACATCTATTTTTCCTGTCGGAATGGGTACAGAGATCAGGATGTCGAAAAATGTAATGCTCGATTTCAATATCGGATATACATATACTACAACCGATCAGCTGAACAATTTTGTTGTTCCGAGCTGGACTGACGGAATGGCTAATGTAAGTTTAGGTCTGACCTTTGCCGGCGGAGACGATTGCGATACCGATTATGATAAAGACGGTCTTACTAAATGTAAAGAAGAAGAGATCGGAACAAATCCTGATATAGCTGATACAGACGGTGACGGATTAAATGACGGGGATGAAGTAAATATTTATTCAACTAATCCTCTGAATAAAGATACAGACGGTGATACACTTACCGATGGTGACGAGGTAAAGTTGTACAGTACAAATCCATTAAACAAAGATACTGATTCAGACAAACTGATGGATAATGAAGAAGTAAATACTTACAATACTTTACCAAATGATAATGATACTGATGACGATACTTTATTGGATGGTGACGAGGTTCTGACTTATAAAACAAATCCAAAAATGGTTGATACAGATCTCGGAACCATAGGAGACGGAATAGAAGTAGGAAGAGGCACAGATCCTCTTAATGCTGCTGATGACCTTCCCCCTGCACCGGTTGAAGAGCCAATGAAGGTCGGAGCTGTTATAGTTCTTGAAGGAATAAATTTTGCAAGCGGCAGCTATGAAATTTCCGCGGGCTCGGATGAGATCCTTGGAATGGCATTAAAAACCATGCAGGATAATCCGGCAATAGATGTTGAGATCGCAGGCTATACTGATAACAGAGGAGGATATGATTACAATATCAATCTTTCACAGAACCGCGCTAATGCAGTGAAAGACTGGCTGGTCTCAAATGGTATAAGTGCCTCAAGGATCGAAACTATTGGTTACGGAGAAAATAATCCTATAGCAACCAATGACACCGAAGAAGGCCGTTACAAAAACAGAAGGATAGAATTCAAGAGAATCAGATAAACAGGATTAAACAAGAAATATAAAGCTGTTACTGCGAAAAGCGGTAACAGCTTTTTTTATTTATAAACTGTGTTGGAAATTTATATTTGCAGAAGTTCTTTTACTAATTCTCTTGTACCCTTTGTAGCCTTTTCCTTTATGAATTTTAAATTCTCATTTCTGTAATATAACTCGGGTTCATTCGGATCAATTAAATAAACGGGAATATCTTCTTTTACAAAACCGAGCAGACTTGCTGCAGGATAAACTACAAGGGAAGTACCAATAACAATAAATATATCAGCGGAAAGAGAAATTCTTATCGCTTCATCCATCATCGGAACCATTTCACCGAACCATACAATATGAGGTCTCAGCTGAGATCCTTTTACACATTTACTCTCAGTCGTAATGTCTTTTCCGTCGAGATCATAGATATCATTCTCATCTATTGTGCTTCTCGCCTTATTTAATTCTCCATGCAGGTGAATTATTTTCGTCGAACCGGCTCTTTCGTGAAGATCATCTACATTCTGAGTGATTATAGTCACGTCATATTTATCTTCAAGATCTTTCAGTGCTATGTGGGCATCATTCGGTTCAACTTCCTTAAGCTGTCTTCTTCTCTTATTATAAAAATCAAGAACCAACTCGCGGTTTCTTCTCCATCCTTCTGGAGATGCAACTTCCATAACATCGTGACCTTCCCATAATCCGCCGGAATCCCTGAATGTAGAAAGTCCGCTCTCAGCGCTGATACCCGAACCTGTAAGAACTACTAATTTTTTTTTCATAATATTTCTGATATCATTAAAAAAAGCGAAACTTTACGTCTCGCTTTTGTATAAAATCTTATATAATTTTTTCCAATCTACCATTTGCAGTGGCGGAAACCTATCAACTACTTTCCCGCAACCTTATCTATCAGGTACTTTGCAACCGCATCTGCTTCTTTCGGCTTTAATCCGGGATTAGGCATTGGCGGATAATCAGGAAAAACTTTTGTAGGATTCTGTATCCATGCAGATAATTTTTTTACATCGCCGTTAAATGTAGGAACGGTCTGATTATATGGGGGACCAACCAGTTTAGCATCAAATTTATGGCAGGCAGAGCAAATTCTAGTAAAAATTTCTTCTCCATCTACTCCTGCGGTACTGATTGTTTTGCTTTTCTTTTCCTTTTCAAGCTCTTCCGCTGCAAGATTAATTGCTGCAAGATGCTTGTAAGAAGCTGTGCCGAATGCTGCCTGATTTTTCATAATTGTAAATCCAATAGACAAGATTAAAACATAAAACGCAGCCCCAATATATTTCATGTCCTTGTTCTTAATAACGGCATAAAGGAAATTACAAAGTATCAGTATAGAAACAAATGAAAGACCGGTGTATGTAAAGACAGTTCCGGATAAAGCTACATTAGGGATCATTATAAAAGTGAAGAAAAGGAATATCGGTAACAATGCAGCTCCAGTGAATGCAATATTTCCTCCGATCTTTTTTACAAAATTATAATACTCTTTGTCCTTTTCGAGATCATGAATTCCTCCCTGCCAGTAGAAAAAGAAGAAAAGTATTGAACTGCCGGTTACTGTAATGGATAACACTACCAAGAATAAAAAATTAAGCAGTGTAGCGCCGGAAAGAAACATCTGAGCTATGTTCTGAAAGTATTCATAGTTATCTGAAAAAAGAGCGATGGATGTACCGCCTGCAAAAAAAACAGCAGTAAGTACAAGAAGAACAAACGCATAAAGACCTGAATTTGAATTTGTATTCATAAGATCAAATTCATAATCGACAATGTCTTCCGGTATCTTTGTTTCAAGTTCATGTTTTTTTAATCCCGTAATATCCTTGAATGTTTCGATAAGGAGTTCGATCTGAAAAGTGTTCTGATAACTGTAAACAAAATTTATGGCGAGAGCCATGAATAAAGTCGATACAAATAGCAGACTGACACTTATCACTTTTACCTCAAACATAAGCTGCGCATAGCAGAAAGTAATTGCAAGAAGAGGAATCAAACCAAGCCCTACTCCTACAAATCTGTTAATGGCTAATTTATCAATAATATCCTTTGCAAAACGGATAAACAGTGCATTCTTTCTTTTTCTTCCGTAAGCATTGAATATCACGGAGAACGCTGTCCCTCCGAAGATCATTCCGAAAAAAGGAATGAATATGAGCATAGACATTACCAGTATTATTTTCAGCAGATTGAGATGCTGTGTCGTAGCCGGTATAACTAAATTATCTAAGAAATCCATTTATGTTATATAAAATTGTTTAAATTTATTCTAAAATTATTATAAAACTCATCAGCATCTATTCCAGAAAGAGTTTTATTAATTTATCCAAAGACAAAGATGTAATAATAAGCAAAGCAAATATGTTTATTCTTATAAACATATTTTTGAATCCTTTATTATCGCCGCCTGATCTGAGGAAGATCAGAGAATGATATAATAACCATCCGCAAAGCAATACAAGAAATATACTTGTTACATTGTAATTCATAATTCCGAAGAAATTAAATGACAATGCTATCACAATCGTAAGTATGATCCAGCAGAATGTAATATTTATAAGCTGTCTGCTGCTGAATATATTAGTAAGCGTCGGGAATCCGCCTTTATCGTAATCCTTTCCATACACAAGCAGAAGTATCCAGAAATGCGGGATCTGCCAGATGAAAAAGAATGTTGCGATCAGCATTATTTTAGGATCAAATACATCTCCGCCGGCTGCTACCCATCCTGCCAGTGGAGGTAAAGCGCCTACAAGAGATCCGGGAATGATTGCCAGTGAAAATACTTTTTTCATTGGCGTATAAACTGCATTGTACCAGAAGAATGTCAGCAGTCCGATCCCAAGCGTCAGCACAGTTGACTTAATAAGCAACGTAGCGCTTCCGAGCAGTAAGAACGATGCAGCAATTATAAGAACTGCTGAAGGCGTTACTGTGCCTGATGGAATAGGTCTGTTTTTGGTCCTGTCCATTAACAGATCTGTTCTTCTTTCCTGATAATGATTCAAAGCTGATGCTCCGCATGCGAGGAAAAAGATCCCGATTATAGGATATAATGAAAATGCTTGAAGGTTATCCAGGCCAAGGACATATCCGAGTGTTGTGGTAAAAGCTACAAGTACGGTTATCCTGATCTTGGTGATCTCAAATAATATCTTTACCCATCCTGAAAGTCCAATGTGTCTTCCGGCTTCTAATGATATTTCCTTTTTATTTGCTGATGAAGTATGGATAATTTTAAATTACTTTTTTAATGAATCTGTTTTTTTAACATCATCTTTTTTAATATCAGATGAAGGTGTTGTTTTTGCAACCGAATCAATTGTTTGTTTATCTGATCCTGTTTTGGCAGAATCTGTCATTCCGGAAGATGAATTTAATGTATCCTTTGTATTGGCAGTAGAATCCGTTTTTAAAGAATCCGCTGTCTTTGTTGTATCAGGCGGAAAATAATTTTTCCAGACCTGAAACTTTTCATCTTCAACTACTTTTATCGGTGCATACATATAAGAGTGATTCAGTCCGCAGTATTCCGCACATGCAGCAAAAAATGTTCCTGTTTCAGTAGTTCTTATCCAGTAATAATTCGTTCTGCCGGGTACTGCATCTTCCTTGCATCTGAATGCAGGTAGATAGAAACTGTGAAGTACATCAGTGGATGTAATTTCAAATTTAATATTTTTATCTACAGGCAGAAACAGTGTATCGGATTTTTTCTTATTATCATATTCGAATGTCCATTTCCACATCTGTCCGTTTACTTTTACTATCATAGCATCTTTCGGAACATCTCTCATATTCCTGAAACCAGACCAGCTGATAAAAAACATTATCAATACAAGAATTATGGGGATAACTGTCCAAACAATTTCAAGAGTTGTATTACCTTCGATTTGTGTCGCTACAGGATTTCTTTTTCTGCTGTACTTATATACAAAATAAAGCATCACAATTGTAATTAACAGCAGTAGAATAATTGATATACCCATGATAAACCAAAAGGTAAAATCTACTTCATTTACTATACTAGGTCTCATTTTTTTAATATCTGAAAGTTAAATCAAAGAAAGTTAAAATTAAAACAACAATAAAAATTATCATACAGACACCAATAAACAGCTTTATGATCTTATTATCAAATTTTACATGCATGAAAAAATTCACCACGAACATTGATTTGACAAGAGCAATTAATAACGCAACCGTAAGGGCAAGACTGCCGAGATTGATTCCTGCTACTGCTACTGTTATTGAAGTCAGCGAAAGTAATCCGATCCATACTAGTACATTGACACCGTAACTGGGATGATGAACTTCGGCTATGTGACCTTCGCCATGCTGATCGTTATGTTCTGAATTATTATTTGAGCTCATAAATATTTTTTATTAATGAATTAAATACAATAAAGGGAAAAGGAATATCCAGATTATATCGACCAAGTGCCAGTATAAACCTGCATTTTCCATCCGCTGAAAATTAGTTGATGTAAGTACGTCCTTTTTTATCTGCCACATTACGACTCCAATGAATATAAGTCCTACAACAATATGAAGGGCATGTAATCCTGTCATTACGTAATAAAGTCCGAAATACATGGTTTCCCCTTCACTCATTTCCTGAAGTGCAGGACCTTTTGGATATATGCCGTGATGAAATTTTGCTCCCCATTCGAAATACTTGTTTACAAGAAATAACAATCCGCAGATAACCGTTACCCAGAGAAAGAAAAGACTAAGCTTTTTATTATTCTTCTGAAGGGCTACAATTCCAAGCACAACTGTCAGACTGCTTGTAAGAAGTATGACAGTGTTTACAGCTCCTAAAAGAACATCAAGTTCGGATGCTGCTGCTGCAAATCCATCCGGATAGATGAATCTGTAAGCTGCATATAAAATGAACAGACCTCCAAACAGAAGAATCTCTGTAAAGAGAAAAAGCCATAATCCCATTTTTGAACCGAAATCATCCCTGTGAATATGAACTACGTGATAATCCGGCTGTGTATTTTCGTTTGTTTGACTCATTATTTTGTTGTTTCCTCCTGTCCGTGAATGTGTGAATGGTCGTAAGGACCTGTTGTTACTGTAGGGATCTCATCAAAATTCTCCAGTGGCGGCGGTGAAGGAACTGACCACTCAAGTGTCGTTCCGCCCCATGGATTATCAGATGCTTTCTTTCCGTTTCTGAGTCCGCTCAGAAGATTTGCTGTCATTACAAGTATTCCGGATACAAGTATCCAGGATCCTACTGTTGATATGATATGATATGTCGTAAACTCAGGCAGATAATCATAATATCTTCTCGGCATTCCCATATAACCCATTATGAACATTGGAAAATATAATGTGTTGAATCCGATCGCTATCCAGTAAGCTGCTACTTTAGCCATTTTTTCATTATACATCTTTCCGAAGAATTTCGGGAACCAGTAATGTATCGATGCAAAAAATATCAGACCCATTCCTCCAAACATTACATAATGGAAGTGAGCAACTACAAAATATGTATCAGTTAAGTGAAGGTCAGTATTAAGAGCTCCAAGTACTAATCCAGTAAGTCCTCCTATGGAAAATATGAATATGAACAAAAGCGTATAAAGCATCGGAGCCGTTACTTCAATGGATCCTTTGTATAAAGTTGCAACCCAGTTGAATATTTTTATTCCCGAAGGTAAAGCTACTATAAATGTAAGCAATGAAAAGATGACTCTTGATGTATCGCTGATACCGCTTGAGAACATGTGATGTCCCCATACCAGATATCCTACAAGTGCAATTCCAAGACTCGAAATTGCAATCGGCACATATCCGAATATTGTCTTTTTTGAGAATGTAGGGATTATCTCAGATACCACACCCATCGCAGGTAAAATCATAATGTATACCGCAGGATGTGAATATATCCAGAACAAATGCTGATAGAGAAGCGGGTCACCTCCAAGTGTCGGATCAAATACTCCAATGCCGAAAGCTCTTTCAAGTATGACAAGTACAAGTGTGATTCCGATCACTGGTGTTGCTAATATCTGAATCCATGCTGTAGCATAAATTCCCCATACAAACAAAGGCATTCTGAACCAGGTCATTCCCGGACATCTCAGCCTGTGAATTGTTGTAACAAAATTAAGTCCTGTCAATATTGAGGAAAATCCGAGAACAAATGCTGCAAATACTGATAATGATACATTGGTAGTCGTCCTGATACTGTAAGGCACATAAAAAGTCCAGCCCGTATCCATTACGCCGCCCGGTCTCATTATTGAATAAATTGCAATTGCGCCTCCGATAATATAAAGATACCACGAAAGCAGATTCAGTTTAGGAAACTGAACGTCCTTAGCTCCTATCTGTATCGGCATTATAAAATTCCCGAATACCGCAGGTACACCGGGTATTATAAAGAGAAAAATCATTATAACTCCGTGCAAAGTGAAAATGGAATTATAAGTCTGGGCTGAAATAAATGTTGAGCCGGGTGAAAGCATCTCAAGCTTCATAACCACACCTAATGACATTGCTGTAAGGAAGAATAATGACATGCTGCAAAGATACATTATACCGATCCTTTTATGATCGGTTGTAAGCAGCCATGAGAGAATTCCCTTATACTTTGTCTTTACATGATAAAAATCAACTTCAGCTGTCTTATCTGAAACAGCTACAGTTCCGTTAGCCATAATATTTTATATGTTGTTTAAATTTACTTTATTCTTTTTCTTTTTAAAAACCAGTATTCCGAAAAATATTCCTAACACCAGAAGAATTCCTGTTCCTGCAACTCTTGTGATATTCAATACATATCTTCTTCCGTCAGGATCATAACTGAAACACATTTTCATAAGCCTGTTTATTGATGGAACGACTTTTCCTTCCGAAGCTTCTGTTACAGCCATTTTAAAATCAAACGGCAGGTATTCAATGCTGTAAAGATATCTTACTATTTTACCGTCCGGCGATACTACCATTATACCGGCGCCGTGCATGAAATCATTTCCCTGTCTCTGAAAACCAAATCCCAGAGCATCCGCTATCTTTTTAATATTGGCGCTGTCACCGGTCAGGAATCTCCATGAATCTGCCGGGATCTTTCTGTCAAGATTCTCAAGATAACTCTCTTTTTTTCCCGATGCCATGACATGATCTTCCGTATGATCAAAACCTATAGTGATCAGATCATAATCTTTACCCGGTTCGAGATCTGTCTTGTCAACTGCAGATGATAACCCGTTCAATAATGGTGAACAAATACCCGGACATCTGAAATATACCAGTGAAAATATTGTTGGTTTATTTATAAGACTTTTTACATCCACATCATTTCCGTTCTCATCCTTTAAAATAATGCCTTCAGGAATTGTCTCGCCTAACTTTTCAGTGATACCGACTTCGGATTTATTTACTTCAGTATCCTGAACCCCGGCATCTTCCTGTGAGTATATCTGCTCTGAATAAAATATTAATAATAATACTATTATTAATAGTGAATATTTTTTTTGCTTTTTCATAATTATAACCTGTTTTTCATAAACATATTTTTTAAATACACATAAACTCTGTCTGCATCTGTTGCGCTTATCTGATATACTGAAGCTCTGAATCCTTTATCAACCGGATCAACCGAAAGGAACTTTACCAACTCCTGAGAGCTTTCAGTCCACTTCATATTTGAAGAAAGGGAATACAAGGCTTTGTTCTCATTTAAAAATAAAGATTTTACTATTGCCGCTGCTGTGTCATTTTTATCAGAAGCAATATTCGAAGCAATAGTTTTCAAATCGTTTGTTAATGTATCATTATTAAGTATCTCAAGCTCCATTGCAAGTGTAAGGGGGATCTGATTTGCTGCTTTTACACCTGTTGATAAACTGTATTTCTCATCAAGCGCTTTCATACTGTCCGGATTCGCTTTTGGGAATGTCGGATTAAAAGTATGAAGATACTGTATGAGTGCAAATCTGTCTTCAGGAGGTATGTTGCTGAAACTTGCCATTCCTGTATTTGCTATACCTTCTTCAAGTGTTACGTACATTCCGGCATATGAAGGAGAATTCTTCCAGAATTTCGGATTAACAAAATTTCTTGGCGGCGGATTGAGTGCGGCACCGGCAGAACCGTTACCTTCACCTGTCTCTCCGTGACAACTAACACAATTTGTGCTATAGAGTTCTTTTCCTTTTGCAATGAGCTCAGGACTTTCCGTGCTGAATTTTATTACATCTACCGGAGGTGTCATCTGACCTTTCTTCACAGGAAGAGCAACCCGCATATTAGAATCTGCAGCCAGTAATCCGGGAGCCGAAAATAAATTATTGTAGTCAAGAGTCTTTACATACTTTGAGCCTAATAATATCAGGAATGCAAGCAATAGCATATACAGAATTCCGTAAAACTTTTCCAGATCTCTGAATAAGTCATATACATTGAATTTTTTCTTTTTTTTCTCGCTGTCGAAATTCATTTCAAAAAATATTTATATTTTAAATTCTATAGTTTCTTTAATTGAACAACCTGAATCTTTAAAAAAATCTTTCTTAAGTAAGATGATAATCAAGTCCTGCCTGAAGCTTCGGATCTTTAACCGGTACAAGATTCTTTCTGTCTGCCCTGTATTTGAATACTGTGATCATAAGTCCGGCTGCAAACATCATTACACCTATTTCGCTCCATCCAAATCCAAATCCGTCAGTAAAATATGTCGGCATGATCAGCCAGTAAAGATCATAAGCATGTGCGACCAGCATCCAAATTGACATTACTTTCAGAAGATTCGGATTTACTTTCGAACTCCTTGGTAAAAGAATAAGGAATGGAATAATAAAATGAACAAATACCAATCCGATCGAATAATATGCCCAGCCTTCTTTCATCCTCATTATGAACCAGAATGTTTCCTCCGGAAGATCTGCATACCAGATAAGCATATATTGTGAAAATGCTATGTAAGCCCAGAAGATATTGAATCCGAATAAAAGTGTACCGAAACTGTAATAATGATTATTGCTTAATTTTTTTGTAAAATATCCGTTCTCATTCAGCATTACGGAGCAGAATGTGGCGGCTGCAAAAGCTGAAACCAGAGTTCCTGCAAAATAATATACACCGAACATTGTCGAGTACCAGTGCGGTTCTAAACTCATCATCCAGTCAATTGATGCAAATGCGATAGTAAGTAAAAATAATATTGCAAACGGTGCCGAAAGTTTAATGCTTTGCTTTGTAAGCGCCGGGTCTCCTGTAAGATCCTGCTTTTCGGAATTTCTTGAGAATAATAAAAAGAATATCAGCCATATTGCAAGATAAATTACTACACGGATAGTGAAAAACTGAACGTTAAGATACGGCTCTTTTGCCTGTAAGATCGGATCAGATGCTACCGCTTCAGGATGCGACCAGTGAAAAAGATCATGTAATCCGAAAAATAATGGGATTGTAAGAACTACCAGTACCGGTATCAGCGCTGCTAAAAATTCTGAAACTCTTCTGAAAGGAGTACTCCATGTGGCTCCGACCAAATATTCCATTGCTACCAATGCAAGTGAACCTACGCCAATGCTGATAAGAAACATATACATCCAGAGATAGTCAAAGAATGCCCTGTGAGAATTCACAGCAAACGAAACTCCGATTGAAACAATACCAATACCAAGCAGTGCGTATCCTATTGTGCCAAGCTTAGACGGTAATAATTTTTTCTGATAATCCATTTATCTAATTATATATTGTAAATTTTAAATTCTTAACTTTTAACTTTCAACTTTCAACTTTCAACTTTTAACTTTCAACTTTCAACTTTCAACTTTCAACTTTCAACTTTATTATCAACTGTCCATTTAAACATGGTCTGAAGCCATAAATAATCAAGCTTTTCCTTTGGTGTCATCTTTGATAATGGTTTCTCAAGATGACCGTCAAACATTGGGTCGATCTCTACACCGTTATATGGGTTTATTTTTTTCTCCATAAATTTTCTTTAATCAACTATTAACTACTAACTATTAACTACTAACTATTAACTACTAACTATTAACTATTAACTATTAACTACTACTTCGCCAATTCCACATCCTGCTCACTCGCATCCTTTGATCTCTCTAAAGCTCTGATATAATGTATAATTGCCCACCTGTCATCTCTTGAAACCTGCTCTGCATAGCTCGGCATCACATTCTGTCCGTTTGTTATTACATGATAAATATTTCCGTCAGTCCATTCTTTGACTTTCTTTGAATGAAGTGTAGGAGGTTTCGGGAATAATCCTTTTAATCTTCCGTCACCTTCACCGAAATATCCGTGACACGGACTGCAGTATATATTGAATCTGTCCTGACCTCTTTCGAGCACTTCTTTGCTTACAGCCAGCGGATTTGCCAGCAGCTTTACCGATGAATCAGGCAGACCTTTGTATTCATAAGGAAGAAAACCTCTTGCAACGGTTCCGTTGACCGGCTCACGCATTCCCGAATTATTCGGGAAAAATGTGCTCGGACTCTGTGAATCGATCCTCGGCTGTACCCACATCCAGTCAAATGGTACTGTACTGTAAAGTACAAAGTTTACAATAAAATATGTTACCACAGCAGTGACTACGGCTGTACCGATTATAGCACTTATAAATTTCTTATCAAATAAAGGAGTCTTCGTTGTTAAGTTGGATTCCCTGTAAAATATTTCCTGTACATTATATGCCCCTGTCGATAAATATAAATTCTTTACATCCTGCTCTGTAAACAGATCATCATCAGTCTGAATCACAATTCCGTATTTATCGGAAGAAACATTTCTCATGAAATCTGTGTCATTCAATGGACTGTCTATCTTCGGGAGTTTGTTGAATAATACAAGCATACCGAGAACAGTTGCTATACCTGTCAAAAGTATAGTACCTTCAAATGTTATTGGAATCGAAGGAGGCAGCGAGAAAAACGGTTTTCCGCCTATGATGTTCGGATAATCAATTCCGCTCATCCATCCGATCATAAGCAACGCAAGACACATTCCTGTTAATCCGAATATAAATGAAACATATCCGACCTTTGGTTTATCCATTCCCATTGCATCGTCCATTCCGTGTAACGGATATGGTGTATAAACATCAAACTTCTCATATCCTTTTCCTGCAACTACTGCTGCGGCTTCAATGATCTCATTAGGAGTCTCGTAAAGAGCAGCCAGACCAAAAAGCTTTTTGCTTCTTTCACCGTTATCTGCATTTCTGTCAAATTTATTTATCTCATTCAGTTTATCTATCAATTTCTTAATCAATGTCCGTCTCCTCCTTCCTGTATTGCTTTTCCGTTAGTGTGAGGATGTGGATGTACTGTAGGCTGAGCGCCTTCGACTACTGCCTTAACCTCCGATATTGATACAAGCGGAAGTGTCTTCAGGAACAGGAACAGCAGAGTAAAGAAGAATCCGAAACTTCCTAAAAGTAATCCCATGTCAGTCAGCGTTGGAGTAAACATTGCCCAGCTCGATGGTAAAAAATCCCTGTGAAGAGATGTTACGATAATTACAAATCTTTCGAACCACATACCTACGTTCACTAAAATTACCAGTATAAAAGTTATAGGAATAGATCTTCTTATTTTTCTGAACCAGAAAAGCTGCGGGAAAAATACGTTACAGCTGAACATGATCCAGTATGCCCATGCATAAGGACCAAACGCCCTGTTCACAAAAGTGAAACTCTCAAATGTATTACCGCTGTACCATGCAACGAAAAATTCCATCGAATATGCAAAACCAACCATTGTACCTGTTGCAAGCAATATCTTGTTCATTTTTTCAAGATGACCGATGGTAATAATATGCTCCATGTTAAATACTTTTCTCACAATGATAAGCACTGTCGATACCATACCGAATCCCGAGAATATAGCTCCCGCAACAAAGTATGGCGGGAAGATAGTCGTATGCCATCCGGGTATTACCGAAACGGCAAAGTCAAAACTAACGATCGTATGAACCGAAAGCACAAGCGGTGTAGAGATACCGGCTAAGATAAGGTAAGCTCTCTCGTAGTTGCTCCAGTTTCTGTTAGAGTTTGTCCAACCGAGACTTAATACTTTATATATGTTTTTCTTGATTTTGCTTGTTGTCTTATCTCTTAGTATCGCAAGGTCAGGAATAAGTCCAATGCCCCAGAATAAGAATGAGATAGTAAAATAAGTTGAAACCGCAAACACGTCCCAGAGCAAAGGCGACATGAAATTTACCCAGACACCGTTTTGATTCGGCAGAGGAAGAAGATAACCTCCGAGCCATGGTCTTCCTGTATGTATGATCGGAAAAATACCCGCAGTCATAACGGCGAAGATCGTCATGGCTTCAGCAAATCTCGCAATACCCGTTCTCCATTTCTGTCTGAAAAGGAAAAGGATAGCAGAGATAAGCGTTCCGGCGTGACCGATACCGATCCAGAAAACGAAGTTGATAATTCCGAATGCCCATCCGACCGGCTGATTGTTTCCCCACATTCCTATACCGTAATAGATCGTATAGAAGAGTGAGATTGCTCCGATCAGTAATGCTGTGGAAGAGATACTGATAGCGATCCACCAGCCTTTGGTAGGCTTGGTTTCGGTGGGAAGCGCAATAATATTATCAAGATCCTTCAGTGTAGCATTGTTTTCTACGAGAGGAAGCTCTCTCGTGTAAGTAGCGTCAAGACTCAATGATGACCCTCCTCTGTTTCAGTTTCATAAACATTTCTTAATTTTGCCAAGTATGTTACGTTAGGTTTAACTTTAATTTCTTCAAGTACACTGTATCCCAGACTGCTGTTGTTCAGTTTATAGAATTCAGCGCTTTCATCATTCTGATCACCGAAAGCGATCGCATTCGTATTACATGCTTCCTGACATGCTGTCTTTACATTCGAACCGATCACCTGTCTGTTTTCCTGAATTGCCATCTGCCTCTCGTCCATTATCCTCTGCAGACAGAAAGTACATTTCTCCATCACACCTCTTGATCTGACAGTTACTTCCGGATTAGCCATCAGCGAAAATGACTCTTCCTGCTGAATGCTGTCTCTGAAATGATCTCTGAAATTGAAATAATTGAAACGTCTGACTTTGTAAGGACAGTTGTTTGAGCAGTATCTTGTACCTACGCATCTGTTGTATGCCATTCCGTTGATACCGTCCGGACTGTGAGTCGTTGCCGCTACCGGACATACATTCTCGCATGGCGCAAAGTCGCAATGCTGACAAAGCATCGGCTGGAAACTTGCTTTAGGAGCTTCGGGCGTACCTGCATAATATCTGTCAATTCTCAACCATTGCATTACTCTGTGCTTGCCAACCTGTTCTTTACCGACTACCGGGATATTGTTCTCAACATTACAGGCAGCTACACATTCATTACATCCTGTACACTTATTGAGGTCAATGACCATTCCCCATTTTGTACCTGTGTGTTTATACTGCTTGTTTATACTTCCAACTTTAAGTTTGTCTCTTTCTTCTTCCGTATATTTTGTATGTCTGTCTTCAAGGAAATTTGCATTCTCTTTATATCCGAAATATGTACCTTCCTGAATGATCTCTCTTCTGTATTGTATGTCTTTATAAAGCGGTTCGTCAAATGCATAGTGATCCTGAGTGGTAACTATCTGATATGTACCGCCTGCCTTGCTGACCTTTGCGTCATTCATCAGCCATGGAGTAAGAGCGGAATTTTTTGACATAAGTTTATTTGCATTAAATCCTACATCTTTACCTACAGTACCGCATTCACTTCTTCCGTATCCGAGTTCGATCGCAAGAACGCCTTTAGCAGCGCCCGGTTGAATAAAAACCGGAATCTCAAGTTCTCCGCCTGCTGTAGTTATTTTAATAAGGTCATTGCTTTCAAGTCCCATTTCCTTTGCATCCTGCACCGATATTGCAGCATAATTGTCCCATGCAACTCTGGATACTGACTTAGGTAATTCCTGAAGCCAGCCATTGTTTGCGAATCTTCCGTCTCCAAGTGAAGAGTTTCTTGTAAGCAATACAACAAAATCGCTTCCCGGAGTCATCTTCTGACTTCCGGCTGTGAATGCTTCGGGTTTAAATCCGGTTGGAGTTGTGACAGTTTCAGTCTCTCCGGCAGATTCTACTACCGCTTTCTTAACCGATACTACACCGTCATTCAGAGCACCGTACCATGCTTTCATAAAATCAGCTTCCGCAGTATTTTGTGAAAGTACGCCGGCTTTCCAGTTGTCTTTTATATAATTGTGATAAACATCAATATTAAATGCATCTTTATTTCCTTTAGCCCATGTCAGTAAAATTTCTTCCTTCTGTCTTGTATTGTACAGAGGAGCAATTACCGGCTGCTGAAGGCTGATAAAAGTACTTCTCGTCTGGAAATCTCCCCATGACTCGAACATAGAATTTATCGGTAGCACATAACTGCTTACTGCAGTAGACTCATTCTCACCTTCTGACATTGATATCACAAGAGAAATGTTCTTAATGGCTTCTGCATATCCAAGATCTGAAGGTAAGTGATAAACAGGATTTGAATCGTAATGTATTACCGCTCCGACTTTTCCTGATCTCATGTCATTTGCAAGATCTTCCAGCTCTGCTTTTGTGCTGAGCGGGATCTGGGATACATTAGAAACTTCTTTGGAATATAATTTTGAATTTCCTAAAACTTCATTTAAGAGGTTGACTGCAATGTGCGTGGACTCAGGAAGTGAAGATCCTGCGCTTACATAAGAGCTGCCCTGATTTTTCTTAAGATCAGAGATCAAATGCTCCAGTACTTCTTTTGAAATTCCGTTCGCCTCTGCAAAAGCATCTAAATTATATGAAGATAATTTCGATGCAATGCCTGTATCAGCGGCATAATCTGAAATTTTCTCTTTGACTAAAAATTCATTTAAAAGACAAATTACAAATTCTTCAATGGCATCGGTTCTTAAGATCATTCTGTAATCAGCATTCAGTCCCGTGACACTCGCGCTTCCTTCTACTGAGTAAAGACGGTTGAATTCTTTACCGTTGAATGCATCCCTGTTCTCTGAATAGAGTCTTGACGTTTCGACTTTATTGCCTTCCGAGCCGAGGAAATCAGACTCAAGCGAAAGTATGATCTTTGCATCATTCCATTTTATTACCGGGTATAATTTCTGACCGTAGCACTTTTCCCATGCGGAATTTCTCGGTGAGTCATTTACAAGTTCGTATGAATATATCTTTGCTGTCGGATAAGCTGTTACAAATTCGTTTAATAATTTTTTTCCGGAAGGTGAAGTTACTGAATTGGTTACAATAGCGATCTCTTTTCCGCCGGAAGCGGCATTTTTCAATTCACCAATGATCTTATCATCAGCATCAGCCCAGGTAACATCATTGCCACCTGAAACAGGATTCTTCAATCTTTCCGGATCATACAGATTCATCACGCTTGCCTGTCCTATAGCGCAGATCTTGCCTTTGCTGACAGGATGATCGGGATTACCGTCAACTTTCACGGGACGTCCTTCAAGTGTCTTTATCAAAAGTCCGCAAACGCTCGAACAGCCTGTGCAGGTAGAAGCATAGTAAGTCGGATTTCCGATCGTTACTGATTCGGGCTTGCTGTTATATGGAACAAACTTTCCTTTATCTCTGAAATTCGAACAGCCCGAAGCCGCTACTGCAGCAGATGCACTTAAAAGCGCAAGAAATTTTCTTCTTGAGAATTTTGAAAATGAACTTTCATCCGGTCTGTCCAATGCACCCGGTGAGAATTCTTTTTTCTTTTCCGCAATAAAATCAGGATCATTGTAAAGATCTCTGAAACTCTGCCAGTAATTGATATCCTTTTCCTGACTGTTCTGATGTTCCTGAGATTGCATAGCAGTGTCCGGTATTAGTTTTACCGGAGTTGACTTCTCTCTGTCTGTATCTTTACCGGATTCTGATTTTTCCGAATTAATATTTTTATTATCCATTGTTTAATTTAGTAGTATTTCTTCCTGTGTTTCTTGTGACGGCATTTGGGTTTTGAGTGATCTTGATTTTGCCTGAATACAATTCAGATTTTTTATCTCCTGTTTTATTACTGTCACTACCCAATAATTTGAAGGGATTCTTTAGCAGCGCATATATCCCGAGCGCTGCTGCGCCGGAATACATAAAAAACTTTTTCCGTTCTATTTTTTTGCTTTCTTTTGTAACGCTTGTCATTTTAATTTTTAATTAATTTCTGTTTCAAAAATTACCTGAAGACTTATCCTGTTCTGAAATATCATCTCTTCATAGTCATCATGAATACCATTCCAAATCCCGGTTAAAAAATCTATCTGTGACATGCAGCGCAATTGGTCGGACCATTGTTAATGTTTTTTGCATCCTTTCCCGGAACAATGTTCTTAATAGTAGTCTCCGGATTCCTGTGACAATCCAGACATGCCCGCATAGAAAAGTCTTTTACCTGTTCCACTACATCCATCCCGGCTATATCACCGTGACAGTTGGAACAGTCTATGCCTTTATTGACATGAACACTGTGATTGAAGTATGCAAAATCAGGCACACGATGAATCCTTACCCATTCAATGGGAATGCCTTTATTGTAATATTCTGTAAGTTTCTGAATTTCAGGTCTGTCAGTTCTTGCCTGCGTATGACAATTCATACACACTTTTGCAGACGGTATGTTCGCCTGTCTTGATTTTTCGACGTCACTGTGGCAGTAACGGCAGTCAATTTTGAGATCACCTGCATGAAGCTTATGTGAATAAAGAATCGGCTGTACGGGCTGATATCCGACACCCATTCTTTCTGCATAAGAAACATAATAAGTGATTACAAAAACTGCTAAAACAACGAAAATCAGGATAGGTAAGCGAACTTTGAGGTTGTAGTCGAGTAAAAAATTTTTCATTAAATATTTATTGTCTGCAAATATAGGAAAATTCTTTTTTCATTTCTATGACTTATTTAAACTCTTTTCACACTTTTTTAAAATTTTCTTTACACTGAAATAATCTCATTTTTCCATTGACCTTTTACTTTTCTTTTATATAAAAAAAGACTGTACAAATTAAATTATACAGTCTTAGAAAATGGTACTAAGTATTAGGTATTAAGTATTAAATAAAAGCTCATAAGTCTGAGATACTTTTAACTTTTAACTTTTAACTTTTAACTTTCAACTTTTAACTTTCAACTTTTAACTTTTAACTTTTAACTTTTAACTGCTCTTAATCGTGCGCTCCTATTTTACAACAGTCATCCAGCTTCTCATAAGCCTCTTTATTCGCCGGTTTGTCATTTGCCTGATAACCTGCTGAAATTATCACACCTTCTATCGAACCAACATCAGTTTTTGACTTGTCGTAGGTTACTTTTGCAACTTTCTCTTTTACAACTACATTGACATCGTTCACACCTTCGAGTTTCTTAACTTCTTTTTCAATGGTTTTCTTGCACATACTGCACTGCATTGTCGGGAGTTTGATCTCGACCACTTCGCCTTCAATTACAGCAGTATTCTCTTCAGTTGATTTTTGAGTCTGTTCGGTAACTTCCTTCTTACCCGCATCATTCCCGGCAGTTTTGTCATCGCTCTTCCCGCAGCCGGTGATTAATATAAAGGATAGTAACAGAATAGCTGAATTTATTTTTAAAGTTTTCATATAAGGTTTAATTTTAGTTTTTGGAATTGTGTAAAATAATTTATTATAGTTTAAATTGTAATTGAAATAATGGTATAAACAGGAAGTTGCTCGTTCCCGAACTCTCAAGTTATCCGAAAATGCATTTTTGCCTCAAATCCGCCTCGAAGTCTCTAATCCGCAGCGGCGGATCAAAGAAGAGCATTTTAAAGATTTTTACCTTGGAGTCTTTGAGACTCCGAGGCAGATCCTTCTTTATTGCTCGTTTACAATCCGCCGCGGCCAGACTGTTTGGGAACGCACTTGTAAGCAAAACTCCTGTTTTGCATATTAATTATTTTTTATTTCAGCAAAACCATCCGTTTCGTCTCAGTAAAATCTCTCCCACCGCCTGTGACGGACAGCTTATAAAAATAAACTCCGCTCGGTAAATTACTGCCATCGAATGAAACAGAGTATCTTCCGGCAGACTTCTTCTCATTAACCAAATCAGCGACTTCCATTCCCAAAGCATTATATACTTTTAATGAAACAATCCGCCGCGGCGGACCATTTTCCGAAATCTCAAATTCCAAAATACTGGTTGGATTAAATGGATTTGGATAATTTTGATATAAAACAAAATCATTTGAAAATGAAACTCCATTGTTTTCAATATTTACAATTTTGGAAGTATTTCCTAATGAATCGGTTTTAATTACTAAGGCATTTATATTAAAGCTTGTCCCTCCGTAATCAGTTGCGCCTGAAATTATAAAACCATTATCAAAAGTACTTTTGATTGCAAATGCCTCACCATTAATGTTAGTAGTGGAATTAATCCTGCTTGAAAAAAGCAATTTGCCTGTTTGATCAACTTTTAAAATTGCTACGTTTACAACTGGATTAATACTGTCACAAAATGCTGTACCTATCATCGCAATATCTCCATTATTAGTCATACATAAATTAACACAATTTGAATTTTCATTATAAGTTTTTTGCCAATATATATTACCAGTAGTATCAACTTTTGATAATTTCATGTAAGAGTAAGAAATTGTTTGAGTACCACATATAAAAAAAATACTATCCGAATATATAATGAATTTATATAATCCATTTCCAATAAATCTTGTCCATAAGAGGTAACCATCCGAATTTATTTTTTTCAAGCTCGAACCTCCAATAAAGTAATAATTGTTATCAGATGTTTGAATAATGTCTGAACTAAATAGACTGTCATATTCCATTGACCATTGTAAATTTCCTACTGAATCTGTTTTTACAACATAAGCTTTGATACCCGGCGGTGAAAAATAAAATATATCTCCGCAAATAATATAGCCGTTATCATTAGTAATTTTTATCGAATATCCTCTGGAAAGTCCGTTTGGATTCGTAAAAGTTTTATGCCATTCCTGAATTCCGTTTTTGTCAGTTTTCAGTAATAACATTGAATCATTTCTGACATCTCCTGTAATTATAAAACCGCTATCGTTTGTTTGTTGCATAGAATAAGCTCTGTATCTTGAGTTACTATCTGGTATTACTCTTTGCCACTCTGGTATTCCCATAGAATTTACTTTCATCAAAAGTAAACTACCTCCTCCGTACCCGCAAAACGCGTATCCTCCGTCAAAGGTATGTAACACATCCTGACCGGAGTCCGGTTTATTATTAACATCATAATATCTCTGCCACATCACCTGCTGAGCAGCTGAAATATTAGAGACAATAAAAGTCAGAAATAATATTTTAAAAATGTGTTTCATAAAAATTTATAATTTGAGATAACCATTGAAACATATCTTTTTCCTTAAGTCTTAACTATTTGGAATTTTCGAACAGTTCGATTTAATTGTCAGCGAATACGGTTTGTTAAAAGTTTTCGTTCATAAAATATTATCTGCTCAACCTTAATGGATTCCCGCCAGAAGCACTCGGGAATGACAACTTGTTTTAGTTTTCTCACTATCTCTAAAGCTCCAGAGAATGGTTTCAGTGATTGATAGTCATTGTTTCCTGATCCTATTTAAATAATTTTTTCGTAATTCGAAATTCGAAATTCGAAATTTGTAATTTGTAATTTCTTTTACTCAATACACAATACTCACTACTCAATACTAATAAGAGCCGCCAGCTTCGCATTATTCAGCACCAGTTGTATATTCGCATCCAGACTCTTTCCTTTCGTGATCTCCTTTATTTCCGATAATAAAAAAGGAGTGACATCCTTGCCTTTGATCCCTTTTTCATCTGCTTTTGCCAAAGCTTCATCGATAGCTTTGTCTATCAATATTTTATCAAAAGAAAATTCTTCCGGGATAGGATTGGCAATTATCACTCCGCCATTTAATCCAAGCTCCCATTTAGTTTTGACCGCATCAGCAATTTCTTTCGGAGTATTGAGTTTGTAATTAACCTTATATCCGGACTCCCTTGTATAAAACGCCGGGAACTCTTCTGTCTTATATCCTATGACCGGAACTCCCATTGTTTCGAGATATTCAAGCGTAAGACCTATATCCAGTATTGACTTAACGCCGGCTGATACGACTGCTACGTTGGTTTGTGCAAGTTCGGTCAGGTCAGCCGAGATATCAAAAGTATTCTGCGCATTCCTGTGAACACCGCCGATCCCGCCCGTCGCAAATATCTTTATCCCGGCAAGCGCTGCGCAGATCATTGTAGCAGAGACAGTTGTAGCGGCATTCAGTTTTTGTGAAATGATGATCGGTAAGTCTCTCCGGGAAGCTTTGAGAATTCCGGATTCTTTTGACAGAAATTCGATCTCATTATTATTCAGACCTGTTTTTATCTTACCGTTAAGCAGAGCAATCGTAGCCGGTACCGCCCCGTTTTCACGGACAGTGTTTTCAATCTTATAGGCAGTTTCATAATTCTGCGGATAAGGCATTCCGTGGGATATGATCGTTGACTCAAGAGCCACAATGGGTTTGGATTCAGACAGAGCATCTTTTACCTCTTCGGAAAAGCTTAAATATTTTTTAAAATCAGTATTCATTAACAATTTGTTTTAAATTATCACTTATTCTCATTCCATTCAGGAGATTCAAATCTTTGAATTTCAATAAGATATCCATCGGGATCCTTTATAAAGCCATTATAAATTTTAAACCGTTCGTTCAAAGCCGGTTCTTTTACGATTTCAATTTCAGACACTTTTAATTTAAGTTCTTCAAAAACCTTATCAACTTCTTCAGTAACAAATGTGATCACGACATTTTCATTAACGATCACATTTTCCTTTTCACAAAACCCGATATAAGAACTCGCCGGTGTCTTATAGATCCGGCACTGACCCTGATCGAGTATCAATTTAAACCCAAAATTATTTTCATAAAAGGAAGAAGTGGCTTTAAGATCCTTAACGCTGAGGAATGTTATCTGTGAATCAAATTTCATTTCAGTTTTTTTAAATTTATAATTTTCTTACCGGAATTCCGCTGCCTCAGATCCCGGAAAAGAAGATACAAAGAGTAAAAGGGATTTTAAATATGCTTATTGATTCAGATCAAAAAATTATTGAAAATGGAAAGAACTTTTAATTCAATATAAATAAGATCATTTCATCTTATGTATGATTCTATGGTATATAGTGATAAAATATAGACTGAACTTTGATTTTTGATTTTTTTAATTTGCATAAACAACCGGGTCTCAGCTTAAGTAAAGTAGTATTTTGAAAATATTAATTTTCATATACGGGAGATTCCGTATTTTTTATACTTCTATAGAAGAGAAGAAATTCTGCCCGGCAGCATTCTCTCTTTGAAATCACCCAATGTTTTACCTGACAACATATTCCAAATTTCAAAACATATTATCATGAAAAAAAACATTATTGCTTTGTTTATTTTTTTCAGCATTGTAGTAATCTCATCATTCTATTTATCAGGTTGCAGTGATAATGCTGATTCACCGGTTAACAGTACTAATCAAACAAGTACTTTAACAAGTTCATATACTTCTGATGTAGCCTTACAGTGGTATAATCTTGAAATCAGATTAATTAAAGAAACATCCGGCATAACACCTCCCGTAGCTTCCAGAGCACTTGGTTACACAGGAATTACACTTTATGAATCTGTGGTTCCCGGAATGCCTGATTACCGGTCTTTAAAAGGTCAGCTTAACGATTTAACGGCACTTCCGGAAATTAATTCAACAGAAGTATATAGCTGGCCAGTTTGCGCAAATGCAGCGCTGGCTTTCATTATAAGAAAAATGTATTTTAATGCTTCCGCACAAAATCTTGCATCAATAGATTCTCTTGAGGATGCTTTTAATACAACTTATCAGACACAGGTATCTTCTGAAATTTTTTCACGATCAAAAATTTTCGGAGAAAATATTGCATCAGCAATATACAACTGGTCTTTAACTGACGGCGGAAATGAAGGTCAGCTTCACAATACAGATCCGGGTTACGTTCCACCGGCAGGAACCGGCTACTGGGTTCCGACACCTCCAT
>JAGQWH010000019.1 GCA_020437545.1 Ignavibacteriota bacterium | reverse complement strand
TTATTTTGTCGTATCTTTCATTTAATTCCGAATTAAATCTGGCCGCAGTACCGTTCTTCAGATCTTTATAAGCCGTCTTTACACTGTTGGTCTCTTTCATAAATGAGATAAATACAGCAATTGTAAGAAGCACCAGTACATAACCGGGTATCGGATTTTCAGGTAATTGTTTTTTAATATTTATGTAATTCAGAATGATAATAATATTAATAAACCATCCGGCAAGAAAGATAAAATAAATAACGTTTAATGTCCTGTACGGTGTCGAAGTACCCAGGCTCCAGTATGAAACAAAAATTCCTGAAAACATTGCAAGTAAATAAATTCCGACAGAATAGTATGGATTTATTATTACGGTATTTGTCCAGGGCTTTTTATTCAGTACGAATTTCAAATAGAAAGAAATAAACAGAACAGTGAATATTATTAAAGGCAGATCATATAATCTGTATATGATGAACTTTATCAGATCGATTAAAGAGTTTTTTATTGAGAACAATAACTGATGACTGTCAGGATTAGTGGATAATCTGTAACTGTTGCCCGGAGCAAGATAAACAATTAAAAATGATACTACCGCAACCAAAGCGAATATGAGTAAATTTTTATTTATACTTTTTGAGACCACACTGTTATACAAAAATGATCCGGTGAAAAACACGACTGTCATTAGCATTGAAACTTCATTGCATCCGATAATTGCAAAAATAAGAAGTGATATTATGATGACATTCTTTCTGCTTACAGATTCTCCTCTCAGAAAACCGATATAAAAGTATGCAAGAAATACCATAAGGATATTTGCAAGCTGATAAATTACAGATGATGCCATCCAGTAAAGCGCAAGTCCGGCAGTTGGCAATCCGTAAACAAACAAATAACAAAATGACAGGGTGCAGATCAGATTTTGCTTTAAAGTCAGACATCCGGAAGATATTTTCTCTACTGTTATATACACTGCAAATATAAATGCAATCAACATTAAAAAGGAAAGGATCTTATAGCCTGCTATGCTTCCATAGATAAGAGGATTGATGCTGCTCAGAAATGCCTGCGAGAAGTATCTTCCCGACCAGGTGACATACCATATATACTGAGACTGAAAAAACCCGTTCTCAGATGCAATTCCTGTATATTCAAAATCATCCCAGCTCGGATGAACGAAATAAGTCAGAATAATGAATGGGAGTATTGTGAATATCAGAAACAGCAGAATGCTGTTCTCAAATATTACCTCTTTTAATTTTTTACCGTTCAGATCCATATTTTATTCTTCTGATTTCAAAGTATCCTTTTTAAAAACCGCAATGCTTTTTTTATTAAAATAGTGGGCATACATTTTGTTAAACTCCAGTTCGGGATCAGATGTAATGTCAGTGAAGAAGATCGTTCTTGGCTGCATTTCTACTTCCGTCACAACAAGGCTGTCAGAACTGCTCTTTTTTATCATCTCATATCTTTCATTCAATTCAATGTTATACTTCGAAGCATTTCCGAGTAGAAGATCCGCATATACATTTTTCACATTGTTTTTCTTCAAAAGGAATAGACATATTATTATAAGCGAGATAATATAAACATAACCAGGTACCTTTTCAAATTTTATTCTGAAACTTTCTTTTCTGTCATAGATATAAACACAAAGCACAAACACATTATAAAACCATGCAGCAAGAAACATAAAATATATAATGTTTACGGTTCTGCTGAAAGGAGATCTTCCAAGACTCCACACCGGAGTGAAAAACAGAACAAATAAAATCACGAGAGACGTTATACCTACAAACTTTGGATCAAATGCAGGTCCTTTCAATCCGGATCTTTTAGTGTTTATAATTTTTACAAAAACCGGGATAAGCAATACTGTAACAAAAAGCAGAGGTGAAACCAGTATCCAGGAGATCAGATAATCCGAAAATGTTTTGGCGGTTGTGATCAAAGATGGGATGAGCTTATGACTGTCCGGATACAGCGATCCTCTGACTTTATTACCCGGAGCCGTGATAAGTATGAATGAACCCGCTGCGCAGACGACAGCAAACAATATCAGCCTACCATTTAATTTTTTCTTTGTGATAATTTCATACAATATCAAAACAGACATCATCAGAACCCCTGAGACCATAGACATTTCACTGCATCCAGCTATAGATGCAATTATGACAGCTCCTGTAAATGTAAGTAATTTTTTGGAGGAAACATCCTCCGGATCTGTGATCTTTGAATAAATTATTCCAAAAAGCATTATAAGAATAATACCGGCCTGATACACCACGGATGCAGTCAGCCAGTAAAAGCTCTGTGACAGAGATGGCATTGCGTAAAGATATAAAAAAATAAAAGACAATGTGAATAAGATCTTTTCCTTTTTTGAAATAATGGCGGAAGTCAGTCTTGAAAAAAGAGAATAGAGTGTTACACAGAATAAAACCATGAGAAGAAAAGTAACGATCTTGTAACCCGTAATGGAATTGAAGTAAAGTGGATTATAACTCATTACCGCATTTGAAAAATATTTGCCTGTCCAGTTTTTATAATAATGGATCTGTGTATCGGCAAAACCTTTGATCACAGTATTTTCAGCCATTCCCCAGTCATCTGCCGAAGGGTGATTGAAAATAAATAATACAAAGAAAGGTATGATCATCAGCAATAAAAATGCCGGAAAAGTATTCTCGTAAAATCTATTACTGAAAAAATTTTTCAATTATATTGATTAAATAGTATTGTGCAAATTATGAAAATTCATCCGTTATTTAAAGTCCTTGCTGTTCACTTTACAAATAAAATAACATTTCCCGCTAAATAAATTTATAAAATTTTAGAATAAATTTGAACTGTACTCAGAGTTACCTGCACCCTTTTGAAAGATCAATAGAATGAAAGTATATCAGAGCATGGTTCAATTCCAATCAATAATTTTATAAACTTTTTGGGAATGTATTGAGGTATCATTAATAACTTTTTTTTATACTTTCGCAGTAACCGTCGGGGTATATATAAGCATAATCAAATAAAATCATTTTCACAATCAACAGATATTACCATTTGATTATTCCTGAGGTTAGAGATATTTTGCTGAAGATATTTCAGACTTTATGAACACATTGAGTAATATACCTGCTTTAAAATTTGCAATAATACTTTCACTTGGCATTCTCACCGGCTCGCAGATCCTTTTTGATACTTTTATTTTAACAATTGTAATTTTATCAATTCTGATATTCCTCACAGTATATTGTTTGATAAGAGAAAATACTGAATTAAATATTTTTGTTTTTTTAACATTCTTATTGATCTTTATTACAGGCATTTACAGAGCAAATATAGGATTTTTTTTCATACCCGGAAATTCAGTAAAATTCTTTCCTGAGACTAAAAGAAACGATCTTGTGTTTCTGACCGGAATTATCAATGATATCCCTGAATCAGATTCATTGAGTATTAAATTTACATTGATATGTGAAAATATCATATCTGACTCAGATACATTCCATGTTTCAGGAGATGTCAGATGCACCATCAGAAAGAATATGTTCAGTAAAACGGAAGATAAACCTCCCGCACTCTTTGCTGGAGATAAAATTATGCTTAAAGGGAAACTATCCGAACCGGCAGGTAAAAGGAATCCCGGTGAATTTGATTATAAAAGATATCTTGAAATTCATGATATTCACAAACTATTTTACACAAACGGATACAATAATGTCTCTGTGATCTCAGAGAATAATCTGAATTTTCTATTTCAGAAATTGATATATCCGGCCAAAATTTATGTACTCAGGATCATTGATAAAAATTATGATTCAAATGAAGCATCTTATTTAAAAGGACTTGTCACGGGAGAGAGAAGCGGCATTACTGAAGATATGAAAAATGATTTCGTCAATGCCGGAGTGATGCATCTGATAGCAGTCTCAGGACTTAATGTTGCATACATAATTATTTTTGTAATGCTCACATTAACTGTTATGAGAGTGTCTTTATTTCCCAAAGTAATAATAACAATAAACTTTCTGATATTTTACTGCATGTTTACAGGCAGCTCTGCATCCATCGTGAGAGCGAGTATAATGGGAATACTCGTTCTGACTGCATTACTTATAGAAAGGAAGATACTGTTTTACAATTCACTCGGAGTCGCTGCCATGCTTATACTGCTGTATGACCCGAAGCAGTTATTCGATGCCGGATTCATACTTTCCTTTTCTGCGACATTCTCAATGGTAATATTATATTCCAGGTTTGAACAATTATTTATAACCAAATTAGCGCAGTACAGATCACCTTTTAAAAAAATCTCACTTGCCCTGATTGTATTACTCTTTACTTCTCTTGCAGCTCAGATCGGAACCATTCCCATTACGGCAAACTACTTCGGCAAGATCTCAATCATTTCACTTTTAGCAAATGTCGTAGCAGTTCCGCTGGCGAATCTGTCACTTGCAATAGGATTTCTTCAGATAATCTTCTCTGTAATATCTGATAATCTTTCTGCACTAACAGCAGAGACCAATGGTCTTCTGTTATATTGTCAGCTTTCATTTATTAAATGGTGCGCTTCATTTGAGTTTGCATTTATAAAGGTAAGGGATTTTAATTTTGCTGACATGATCTTTTTCTACGGATCCGTGATCTTAATATTCAGCATAAAAAATGCAAGGGATATTTTTACAAGAATCATCTTATGTCTGCTGCTTGCCGGCGGAAATCTCATATACAATTTTGATATGACAAAGAAGCTCAGAATCACTTTTATGGACATAGGTCAGGGCGACTGCGCTCTTATTCAGACTCCGGACGGGAGGAACATACTCGTAGACAGCGGTCAATCATCCTTTACATCTGACAGCGGTGAGCGGACGATAATTCCTTATCTGGAAAGATGCGGGATAAGTAAAATAGATCTTTTAATTATCACCCATCTTCATATGGATCATATCGGCGGAATAAATTCAATACTGAAAAAAATTGAGATCGGAAAGATAATCGACAGCGGTCAGAAATATAACAGCGTATTTATAAATACCATGGATAGTCTGATATCAGCTAAAAATATTAAACGGGAAATTGTCTCTTGCGGAGATCTTATAGATGAACTTAAAGACATTAGAATTTACTTTTTATATCCTGAGAAAAATTACAGAGACAAAGATCTGAATTTTCAGAAAGAGAATCTTAACAATGGCTCTGTAACATTTTTACTGAAATACGGCGAAAAGGATTTTCTTTTTACGGGTGATGCTGAAAAGGAATCAGAGCAAACAATGGTAAATCAATATTCGGATTTCCTTAAATCCGATGTATTAAAGGTAGCTCATCACGGAAGCATTACATCAACGACAATTCCGTTTATATTAAAAAACAAACCTGATCTGGCTGTGATCTCTTGCGGAAAATTCAATAAGTTCAATCATCCCTCAGACATAGTTCTCAATCGCCTTGAAAGATCCGGAACAAAAGTATTCCGGACAGACACTGATGCTGCCATATTAATGGAATGTGACGGTAAGGATATTGATATTAAAGACTGGAAATAATTAAAATTTCACCCTGACCTGATAAATCACCTTTCCTCTTGATCCGACAAACGAAACTTCATTGATCGATTTATCATAATCAAAATCAAATATATTATCATACGTTTTTCCGAGTGATACATTATCAACGAATGCTTCTCTGGTCATAGCATAAGTTTCAGGTTCCATTTTTGTATCGGCTGTATAAAAGATCTTATCATTTTCGGTATATATCAGATTGGATATATAAAGAAAAAAATCAGATCCGGAGACATTGGATGGAAACGGAAGGACACCATCATTTGTAACAACTATATATTTATTGTTTACGGAATCCAAATACTCTGCAGCAGCAAATGCAAATTTATTACCCGGTCCGTAAGCTAAAATATAAGAAGAATCCTTATAATACTGATAAGCAAGAAATGCATAGGAACCGATCTTTTTATCACCTATAAATAAAGTTGTTTGATAATTATTGTTCAAAGCTTTTTCATCATAAGTTTGCCCGCCATAAAAAATTTCTTCATTAGGTGTAAATCCATAATCATAAATATCATCATATTTCTTTTTATTTAAGATTATCCTGCTTTCGCCGTAATTCATCATAAGAAGTCTTTCCTTTTTACCGGTATTGGCTATACCCGAATACAGCATATCACCTTTTGAATTATACAAAATCGAACCGATATTATATCCGAGTTCATATGCTTTATTATTTTCTACAAGATATGATTTTGTATAATAATCATCATAAGAATTTCCATCATCACTTATATTTGATGCAGGTACAATTATTTCACTGTTTCCGATGTAAGATATTACGCCGTCAGCACTTACTTTAAGATCAGAAATTCCGTTGCTGAAATTAAGAGGAGCGTCAGAAGAGTTTCTGTCTGAAGGAACAGGTTGTTTTTCATTACCTTTCACCACATAATAGGAAAACTTGTAATCGCCAATGGAATCTGCAGCTACATAAACGGGTTCATTGTTTTGATCAAACACCAGCGGCATGCTGACCATTGGAAAACTATTGTATGTCTTATTTCCTGATACGACAAGTTCACCACCGGTATATTCATAAAATCTTCCGGTCTTTTTCGCTATATAACTGAGTTCATTATTTTTATTGTAAACAAGACTTCCTTCATTGATATCTCCGTAATCAGTTTTGATCTCTTCCGAACCTGAAATAATGGATGTCTTTCCGTTTTTTGTAGCAAGGAAGACTCTCTCGTCTTTATTATTTTTGAAGAAATATTTTTCATCATAGGCAACCATATCACCTTCCATCTGATTAGAAAGCATGAGGGAATTAAATGCCGGTCTGATGTTATCATATTCTTCCGACTGTCTGAATCCGGTTTTAATGCTGTAATAACCTATCCTGTACATCTCCCCTGTTTTGAAAATAAACACATATTCATTTTGTTTATTCAGAAATGTACTGTATTGTTCAATGTAATTATAATTTTTTATCTGTTCGCCGTTTACGATAAGAAAATAATTATCCGCTCCGTAGTCCTCTTTATAGTCAGTAGCTATTGTATAATAGTTACCTTCATTATCAAACACTATCTGTAAAGGTTCAATATAATCATACTTATCTGACAGATTTTTTGGAGAAATGATGAAATTTTTATTTTCATCATTTATTCTGTAAACATAGGCATAATTTGTTCCTGTTTTATCATATTTCAGGAAATACGGATCTGCTTCACCTTTATAAGTCAGATTAAAAATTTCGGTTTCCGTAATTGTTTGAGAGAATGCAATCTGAACAGACAGCAAAAAAAGGATTGAGTAAAGTATTTTCATTAAATTTGATTTTCACCAAAATTAACTGAATACATATTAACATTAAAGTTTTTTTTAAATGTTTAAAATATTTATTCATTTAACAAGCTTCCGGCATTCAATAATAAGAATTTTACTATATTAAATTAAAAAAATTTTTAACATTATTGGAACATTCATTTATTATGCTGATAAAATACAAATTAATATTATTTTTATTGATTCTTCTTATCTTCAGTTCATGTTCAAAGGATAAGACTGCTAAAGTTAATTCATCATCTGAAAAAGAGTTCACCGAAGAAAAAAAAAGTTCATCCGATAAAATTTCAAACAGTGAATTATCAAAATATGACATAAGTTCAAACGATCCCCGCATAATAGAACTTTCAAAAGAATTAAAAGAAATATCCGGTCTGACCATGACTCCGGACGGAAGAATGTTTGCACAGCAGGATGAAGACGGAATTGTTTATCAGCTGAATACAGAGACCGGTGAAGTGATCAAGAGATTTTATCTCGGAGAACCACCTTTACGAAAGGACTTTGAAGATATTGCATTTGCCAATAATAAGTTTTACATGCTTCACAGCAATGGAGATATTTATGAATTCAGCGAAGGGGTTGACGGAGAGGCAGTCAATTATAAATTATACAAAACTGATCTCTCAAAAGAGAATGATGTGGAAGGAATGTGTTTTGATCCAAAAACAAACACATTGTTACTGATAACAAAAGGAAAATCAGGAACAAATAACAGGGATGATAAAGCTGTTTATTCATTTTCATTATCAGACATGAAGTTTAATCCGGAGCCAAGATTTGTGTTAAAGAGATCTGAAATAAAAGACTATTTTAATCCGTCAGGAATTGAATATAATCATCTCACGGGAACATTTTTTGTGATCGCAGCAAACGGGAATGAGATAGTTGAAGTCTCAAATGAAGGGATAGTTATGGGAAATGAAAAACTTCCCGGTAAGATCCATGCTCAGCCGGAAGGAATCACCTTTCTTCAGGACGGTACAATGTATATCAGTAATGAAGGTAAAAAAGATCGTGCAAATTTAGTTGTTTACCCTTTGGTAAAATAAGATTCCCTTTTAATTTACCGTGGCAGATTGAATTCAAAAAAAGCTCTTTCCAAAAGTAAGTTAAATAAAATTTTTTAAAAAATACTATATGAAATTAAAGTTATTACTTTTTATTTTTTGCATATCGATCCGTCCGGTATTTTCTCAGCCGGACACAGGAGCAACTGCTGATTATTATTCGGGAAAGAAAAAAGTTGTAGCCGGCAGTGAATACGAAATCAGCGGATTTGCTGAGATATTTCTCGGAAAGCACTGGCGCGATCTCTGGACAACTCCTTTTGAAGCGGACATATTAAATCTTGATAAATATGCCGGAGGACTGACTCCGTTTAAACGGGGAGGCGGTCTGCAGACCAAATCTTTAAGATTGAAAGGTGAAGACGGAAAGGTTTATAAATTCAGATCCATAGACAAAGATCCTTCCAAGATACTGCCGGATGATCTTAAGAATACAATAGTCGCTGATGCATTTCAGGATCAGATAAGTACATCAAATCCATTTGCTGCAGTGATTGTTGCTTCAATGCTGAATCAGCTCGGTATCATAAATTCAGTTCCTACAATAGTGTATATGCCGGATGATGAAAAATTAGGAGAATACAGAAAAGATTTTGGAAATGTACTCGGAACCATTGAAGAAAATCCGGAAGACGGAAATGAAGAAGGTGAAAAAGGTTTTGGTGAGTCAGATAAGATAACCAAGTCATTTAAACTTTATAAAAAATTAGAAAAGGATAATGACGTAAAGGTTGATCCAGTAGAATTTCTGAAAGCCCGGATGTTTGATCTTATGATCGGCGACTGGGACAGACATTCTGATCAGTGGGTATGGGCAGGATTTGAAGAAGACGGTAAACTGATCTATAAACCAATACCGAGGGACAGGGATCAGGCGTTTTGTTTGTATGATGGTGTGATACCTTTCTTTGTCGGTGAATATGTGACTCAGATCGAAGGCTACGGGAAAAATTATCCGAGAATATATGATCTTTCATGGAACGGACGATATGTGGACAGAAGATTTTTACCGGAAGCTTCAAAAGAACAATTTGACTCTATAGCAGTTCTTATACAAAATACTATTACCGACGACATTATCAGAAAGTCAGTCAAACAATTGCCGGATAATCTTTATAAAAAAGAAGGTAAGTATTTAACTGACATGATAATTTCAAGAAAGAATCAGCTTAAAGATATTGTAGATGAATATTATGAATTGATAAATCAAACAGCAGATGTCTATGCAAGCGATAAAAGCGAATTCATTGAAATAAACAATATCGGTGATGACAAAGTGGAAGTCAAAATGTTCAAGCTTGACAAAGAAACCAATGAAAGAAAAGGAGAGCCGTTTTTTCAGAAAGTGTTTGACGAAGAATATACAGATGAGATCAGAATTTATCTCAATGAAGGAAAAGACATACTGGAGATAAACGGCGAAGATAACAGCGGAATTGATATACGAGTCATTAAAGACAAACAAAAGCTAAGGGTAAAAGGAAATAAAGATAACAGTATAGATTATTATACAGATATAAGACCAAAGAAAGATCTCAAAGAAAGGTACGAGCCGGCAGTGGAAGACAGAGGTACGGAATGGAGATTCACTCCTGTGTTAAATTTCGATACTGATAATGGTCTTGAGATAGGAGGCGGACCGGTTTTTTATAAATATGGATTCCGGGCAATGCCTTATGTCTACAGAATGGAACTCACAGGCAGCTACGCATTCAATGCTGAAAGTTATAATTTTAAATACTACGGTGACTTTTATACAATAATAAAAAACACTCACATCAATCTTGCTATAGAACAAACACAGCTTGCCATAACCAGATATTTCGGAGAAGGAAATGAAACTCCATACAGCGACAGTCTTCAGGACATAAAATATTATGATGTGAAGCAGGAATTATTCAGAGTCGCTCCTACTTTTTATATTCCATTTGGAAAAAAATCAGAATTAAGACTTACACCTTTTTATAAACATGCAAATGTAAGTTATGATCAGAATACATTGCTTGGACAGGATACGAATACTTATGGAATAGGTAGAATAAGTTATGCCGGTATCAATACAATATTTCAGTATGACAGCAGGGATAATATAATGGAGCCATATTCAGGGATTTATGCTCAGGCACTTGGAAACTGGACTCCTGATCTTTTTCCGAACAATTACGGGTTCGGTAAAGCAGGGATTGATATCAGAGCCTATGTTACAACTGATACCGTAAAAGGAGTTACGTTTGCCTTCAGGGGCGGTGCCGGAAAAGTATGGGGTGATTTTCCTTTCTATGAATCAGTTTTTCTCGGCGGAGCTAATTCTTTAAAAGGTTTCTCAAGAGAAAGATTTGCAGGAGACGGTGTATTGCTGGGCGAGGCTGAAGTAAGAATGGGATTAACAAGAATTAATGTTATAATTCCGGGCACATTAGGACTTTCATTATTCGGCGGCACAGGCAGGGTTTTTCTGAATGGAGAAGATTCCAAAAGATGGCACAGTTCTTTTGGTGCAACAATGTGGATCACATATCTTCAAAGATCGATGAATATAGGCGTAACGGTTGCAAAGTCTGATGAGGGTTATAAAGTATTTGTCGGAAGCGGACTTTTTCTGTAACAAATAAATGTAAGTATTCTTAACAACCACAATGAAACTTTCCAGACAGACGAAAAGAAATCTTAAGTCAATTAAATACTTCACTATAACAACTTCAATAGGTGCATTTTTCCTCGCATTAATTGATCACGGATTGAAACCCTTTGCGATGCTGGATGATATAATAATCGGATTTTTATTCGGATTTATAATTTCATCGGTAGATATATATTTTTTCTCAAAAAGATTCAGAAGATTATCTTTTACTGCAACCCTGATTATCAGAACAGCTTTTTTTACATTAGTTGCAGCAATTTTAATAATACTTGTAGGAATACTCAATCTGGGTGCAAGATTCGGGAAACAATATTATGACGTAATCAGAGATAACGGCGGTACGATGATGGATTATATTAAAAGCGAGGAATTCTCTGACATTATTATTTATCTTATTTTACTGAGCTTTATCATAAATTTCATTCTTCAGATCAACAAGCTATTAGGTCAGAATGTAATGCTGAATTACCTGAGAGGAAAATATCAAACGCCTCTTGAAGAAGAACTTATATTCATGTTTCTTGATCTTAAATCATCAACTACAATAGCCGAAAAACTTGGTCTTGTAAAGAACCATGAATTTCTGAATGATTTTTTTCATGATATGACCGAACCGATTCTTGAATATAAAGGAAACATCTATCAATATGTTGGAGATGAAGTTGTTCTGACCTGGAAGCCGCAGGAAGGAATTGAATACAATAATTGCATAAACTGTTTTTTTGCAATTCAAAACAAGATATTATTAAAGAAAGATTACTATTTGAATAACTACGGTGTCTATCCTGAATTCAAAGCGGGACTTCATATAGGACCTGTCATAACCGGAGAAATGGGAGAGATCAAGAAAGATATTGTATATCACGGTGATACAATAAACACAGCAGCACGCATTCAGGCTGAATGCAATAATTTCCGAAAAAGAGTTTTGATCTCTGAAGATCTGAATAATGAACTTGATCTGAAAGGATACTACAGTACCGAAAGCATGGGTAATATAATTTTAAGAGGAAAAGAAAAAGAACTTGAATTAATATCAGTTGAAGAAATTCAGCCTGAAATGAATAACCTCGTCGCAAGCAGCCAGGTATCTTAGTTGAATCCAAAATAATTTAATTATACTAAAAATTACATATCACAATAATCAAATGATGCCTTAAAAATTTATAATGAAGTAACCCGCCTTTGATAAATTGCCGAAAGAAATTCAGAGTATTGGCGAGAAGCAAAAATTTCCTGTCTGAGCCGACCGTCAGTGCTTTTCTGACGGTCGGTGAGTTGAAATTTTTGCCGCCAATACTCAGAATTTCCGGCAATTTATCATCAGCGGGCGATTTTTCTTTGTTTCTTTCTTTTGATCGTTCAAAAGAAAGAAAGTACATCAGAGTAAGTTTAGATTCCAATCAATAATTTTATAAAACGGTTTGGAAATAAATGGAGGTAACATAATTAAATATTATCTATTATTTCGCCGCAAGAAGCAGGGAATTTAACCCTATGCGATTAAATTCAAAAAACACTAATCATTCCTGAGAATATTTTTTAGGATAATCAAAAGATTCAAACTTCCCCTTTCCAATTTCAGCGTCACTCCATTTATCAATATCAAAACTTATTCCAACTATGCCGGAGGTCGGTATATTATCAATTGGATGTCCGCTCAATCTTACAGCAAAAGAAGTAATATAGGGATTATGACCAACCATGAAAACTGTATCGTGTTTGTCATCGACTCCCTGCAGTATCTCAAGCATCTCCGACTCCCCTGCCATATACATCTCTTTTTCTGCTATAATATCTTTTTTCTTATAATCCAGTTCTTCAGCCAGCACCTTTGCAAACTCAACTGCTCTTTCGGCTGTGCTTGAGATCATAAGATCAGGTTTTAAATTTTTCTCTTTTAATATTTTTGCCATAAATGGCGCATCTCTCTTGCCTCTTTTATTCAAAGGTCTGTCGTGATCCCTTAATGAAGGATCATCCCAGCTTGATTTGGCATGTCGGATAAGATATAGTGTTTTGCTCATATTCTTTTGTATTGTGTATTGAGTATTGTGTATTGTGTATTTCGTCCGGAAAATTTGTATTCCTATCAACTTTCAACTTTCAACTTTCAACTTTCAACTTTTAACTTTTAACTTTTAACTTTTAACTTTCAACTTTCAACTGCTCTATCAGAATACTTCAAAATCCTGAACAGGTATAAACATAAACGCAATTATATATGCAATCACCGAAGCTATTAATCCATACATAAAGATCGTGTAACAAATTCTGAGATACTTGTATTTTCTACCCAGTACCTGTCCGAGAAAGTAAAAATCTTTTATCATGCTCCCGTAAAGAAACTCTTTGTCGTTCATCATTTCCTGCATCCCCCACTGAAATTCTTTCAGACCCATATTGAAAAAATTACCGAAGAATAATAAATTAGCTCTCTTCTGTTTTATATCTTCTGTTGTGAATTTACCGGAAGTTATATTTGGTCTTGTGACAAGTACACCGAATACAATACAGACAAGACTCACAAGTACAAGCATTAAAGTCGGAATAATGAGCTGCGGATTAGTATCAAGTTTTCTCAGAAGAACAGTTACAATCCCGCCAATTATCAAAGTGTTTATACTGATCATGATATTGGCTTTATTGTCGGCCATACCGCTGAACTCTACATGAGTTCTGACGGTATTCCTGAACATAGTTTCAATTCCCCTGTCAGCTTTTGTCCCGGAATCCTTTTTTGATTCGATCTTTAGTTTATCAATTTCCATTTTTTCTTTCTTCTTTATATCGTCCTCTTTCTTTTCAATCCTCTTACGATAAGCTTTCTGCATTTTCAGTAATGCATTCAGTTTATTCTCTTCAAGATTTTTCTTGGCGTATCTGGTGTAGAATTTATGATTGGTAAGAAAATCAATATTAAGTTTGAGCCATTCGAGTTCAGTATAGATCTTATCTTTTGATTTTTCCCATTCAAGTCTGAGAAGATCAGTTTTATCTTCGTAATTTTCAGTTCCGAGATGAAAAAGATCCGCATCACAGATTATCTCTTCCAGCACATTCTGCGGATTTGTAGGATATCTTGTAGCGTTAATGCAGTCTATCACTTTGTCAAGTTTTTCTTCCGGATAATTTTTTTCTTTCAGGAATTTCGTTGCAATTTCAATACTTACATCTTCATGGTTATCACATTGTTTTATAAACCCTGAATCATGAAACCATGCAGCCAGTGTTACGATCTCAGTATCCTCGTCGGACAATCCGGATTTTTTGCTGAGTTTCCTGACATTGTCCACAACTTCAGTTGTATGTCTGTAATTATGATATACATATACTCCCGGCAAATTACTTTTCATTAAATGAAAAACAAAATCAGATGCCTCTTCAGTAATACTTAAATTAACAGGTTCCATATAGTGTAAAAATTATTTTTTCAAAAATATGGATTTTATTGTTTAACTAACAGATAAATTTTAGAAATTTTTGATTTTGGATTTAAAAATAAATCAAAATATATAACGTCGGCGGGAACACTGAAACTAAAATGTTATTTTTGGATAATTAAACTATAGCGTATCAAATTACTTTCAATTTCAGATTCTTGTTTTGTTGACTATTTTTATTTTTTTGTTCCTTAGCTATAGATTTCAAATCATCTCCTTGCTTTAAATTTTCATTAACTTTTTCCTGCAACATAACTTCACGTTTGAAAACTTCAAACTCCTGTTCAAATTTCTTTCTTGCTGCTGTATCTTTCTTTCCATACTGCTGATCTAAATGATCAGAAAATGAGGTTAAATTTTTATTTATCTTTTTCATCGAAATATTGTTTTTTTAAATTTTCAGCAAAATACTATTTCATTCTTTGGTGACTTTTGAGACTTCTTTTGAAATCCATTAACTAAAACTACTAATTGTCTTTTGTCAAAAAAACTGAATACCCGGTAAATGTCTGAACCAACTTTTACTCTTATTTCATAGAGCCCTGTTGACCCTGTAATATGTTTAAAATATTTTTCCGGAATTCTATTCACGGTACTGATTAGCTGTAAAGTCCAGTTAAATTTTTTCTTCACATCCGGTTTAAGTGTTTCAAAGAAATCAAGATAATAGTTTTTGTAATAGAATATTTCCCTTATAATTTTAGTCAATTCATTCCCTTCGCATAGTATCTTATATGTTCAAATATACTCTCTGGTAATAAAATAAATTTTCAGATTAGAAATTTCAACATTAATAATCTACTTTCACTCAGTTGGTAATTTTTATTAAACATACTTTGTGAACTTCCAACTTATGGAATCTCCAAAATATCACTTCAAAAATAACATTTTTTTAGTATCCATTATTTCATCATCTATGTACAAACTGTAAAAATATACTCCGCTTGATAATCCGCTTCCTCCGCTTGTGGCGTAAAAATCAACTTTGTAATTTCCGGAAATTTGTGACTGATCAACTAAAGTTGCGATTTCTTTACCTATTGAATTATAGACTTTTAATAAAACTTTTCCTCTTTGTTTTAATTCATATGATATTCTTGTAGACGGGTTGAAGGGATTGGGATTGTTTTGGTGTAAATGAAATTGATCAGAGATAAAATTATTTTCATTCCCAATGCTTAAAATTGGATTGAAAATACTATCACCTCCTGTAATAGTTTTGATTCCTTTTGAAACACTATAAAACCAACCTGAATCAGAATTATAAAAATCAGAGTAGTATAATCTAGATAATTTTAATGAAGTATCAGGTATTTGATAAAACCAGTTTAAACCTCCATTTGTAGTTAAATGTACTACTCCTCTTCTTTGCAAATTTGGAAATTGATATATAACTCCTCCACCCCAAATAGTATCTCTACCTATATTTGAAAAAGATGCAAATGATCCGGTCATATTGCTATTAGGAACTAATATATTTTGTCTTTTCCAGGAAAAACCACCATCCGTAGTCACTCTCATACTATCATATGATTTCCAACCTTTTAGGCTATCAATGAAGAATATATCTATAAATCCATTCTGACCAGGTATTAATAACCAGTTATTTCCATAATTTGTAGTTTTCCATAATTCAAAATTATTTCCAAAAAATCCAAAATTCTTATCAAAATATATTTTATCAATACCGTTTCCGGTAGTAAATTTTAAATCCCAACTTGCTCCACCATTTATAGAACTATAAAGTGAATATGTAAAAAAGCTTCCTGTAATCCATAAACTATCTTCGCTGATTACACTCATATCGATTATTTGCAATACCTCAGGAGTATTAATTTGATTCCAATTTACACCTCCATTTAGTAGTCTTTAAAAACAATCCATGTCCCAATCGATCTCCTCCACAAATATATCCGGTGTTTGAATTAATAAATTTTATGTGATTAAGCTCTGCATAGAATGAATTCAAAATCGACCAATTATCACCACCGTTATAAGTTTTGATTATATAATCAGAATCCCCATTATTTCCGCCTTTTGTGATTCCGTATCCTGTCAGACTATCAGTAAATGTCATATCTCTTAAAGGTCTGTCATTTAAAAAAGGCAAGTTCTGTAACTGCCAGCCACCATTTCCATTATCTGAAAAGTTGAAAGCAATAATAAAAAGCAGAATACTGAGATAAAATATTCCCGAGGTAAGTTTAATATAGAATTTATTTTTATTCATTCCTATTTGAGATGTTGCTGTAACGTAAAGAACTTATTTGTGAGAATCAATTTCGAAATCAGTTGACTGTAGATAATTGATAGTTGATAGTTGATAGTTGATAGTTGATAGTTGATAGTGCAGCTATGCATATGAATAATCCGTCCCGTAGGGACGAAATGTCGGTAGCAATTTGAAGCAATCTAAGGTTCGTCCCGTAGGGACGGGATGTTCTATTTGCTCATCAATAATATTTCCTGTTAATAAAATTTTTTAAAATTTGCCAATAAATCTGATGTGCTTTTATTCCTTTATACATTCAATGAACCTCCCATCCATTCGGGATGGATGATATAAAATAACATTGCTACCGACATCTCATCCCTACGGGATGATAATTTTGGAAGTTAGGTATTTATTGATTTTTTTTTGCATTAATACTTAAGGCGTTTATTCAATTCCTGGATCCCCGCTCAAAAGATTGCAGGGATGACAATCCGCCGTAAAAGTGAAAGAGGCAATGTTCATTTCACAACAGCGATAGACAACATAATTTTTTGTACACTGATTTTATTATTTCATTGTTGATCGATTGAATCTATTTTGAGCCATGCTGAATAATTACTTTACTATTAAAGAAACTGCGGGCTTTCTGAATAAAGAGCTTTCAGGAAAGATCATTGAAGACTGCTATACTCAGGAGAAGAATAAACTGCTTTTTGAGATTTCCAGTGTTTCAAATTCTGAAAGTGATTCCTTCATGCTTGAATTCTCTATCGAAAAAGATTACAACTATCTTATCATCAAAAACCAGTATTCTAAAGCTAAGAGAAATTTTGCATCACTTTTTGAAGAGATCGTTGGAAGTAAGATCAGTGAAGTAAAGCTGTTTAATAATGACAGAGCTGTTTGTTTTGAATTGGAGAATAATGTGAATATAGTTTTCATTATGTATTCCTCTAAGGCAAATTGCTTCCTGATGAAATATGATTTAGTCATAAACGCTTTTAAAAACAAAGAAGAATATTCAGGCAAGAACTTAAATGATATTTTACCCGCTCCAAAATCTCCTGCGAATGAAATACCGGATAATTCAAAAGTCTCGGATATTTTAAAAATGAGATATAAGCGGTTTGGGAATCTGTATACTTCGGAAATATTGAACAGGCTCAATTTAACAAAAGATATGATTGCAGATGAAATTATCAGAGACAATATTGAAAATGAATTTGATAAAATTTATAAGCAATTAGAGACGCCCGGTTATTATATTTACAGAGATGAAGATTCGGTTCGCCTTTCTCTTATTGAAATTGAACACTTAAATAATTCAGAAAAGTCAGAGTTCAAAAATATCAACGAACTGATAATTGAATTCTTAAAAGTAAAATTCAGAACAGAAAAAACGGAGGATCTGAAAGACAGGAACATAGCCGTTGTTGAGAAAAAGATAGCTGATATTGTAAAAAAGCTGATGGGGATTGAAATTCAGCTTAGTCACTGTGAAGATTCTGAATCTCTTAAGAGAACAGGTGATATTATTTTACAGAATATTTATCTGATCAAAAAAGGCAATACGGAATTTAAATATACAAATGAAAATTCAGACGAAATTATTATAAAATTAAAAAAAGATCTTTCCCCTGCTGAGAATGCCGGTTATTATTTTGATAAATACAAGAAACAGAAAAATTCCATTGACACATTAAAAGCAAAACTTAAATCATTACAATCAGATAAAGCCGCCGCTGAAGCTGAATTACAAAGAGTAAAGAATATGACAGAATATAAATCCCTTATCAAAGAAGAAAAGAAGACCGAAGATGCTAAGAATGACGAGACATCCAGATTCAGAAAATTTGTATTGAATGAAAAGTTCGAGGTCTGGGTCGGAAAAGACAGTGCGTCAAATGATACTCTCACAACGAAATATGCAGCGCAGAATGATCTTTGGTTTCACGTCAGGGGAGCAAGCGGTTCGCATACAGTTCTTAAAGTAAATAATAAAAAGGAAGAAGTCGGTAAGGAATTTATTTTGAAAGCCGCAGCAATTGCTGCATATTACAGCAAAGCGAGAAATGCTTCGAACGTGCCTGTAGCATACTGTGAGAAGAAATATGTGAAGAAGAAAAAAGGATTCAAGCAGGGTAGCGTTGTAATGGAACGGGAGAAGGTTGTGTTTGTGAAACCTATGTTGCCGGAGTCGCCAGGCTAATTTCCTTTGCCTCAAAGGCTCTAAGGCTAGAAGTAAAAATGATAACCAGTTTAACTCTCTTCAGAATCATTTTACTTTTACCACTAATCCGCCGCGGCGGAGCAAAGACACTAAGAATCAAAATGTTTCTTAGATATAAATGTAATCATAGTATTCATTCAGATCATTCATTCGCGGAAGCGGATAATAGTCAGTCCGGATTCATCATATTTCTTTCAAGCTCCTGAAGTTTTTCTTCAATACGTTTAGTGTTTCCCGATCCGGCTCTTAACAAAAAATTGTAAGCATCAAAAGCTTCTTTATAGTTTTTCTGACTGGCATAAATATCGGCAAGTGTCTCAGTCACTATCTTTATTTTATTAAATAATTCACTTTCAGGATCCGGTGTATTTTTATTTTCTGTTTCTAAAAGCTGCTGATTTTTTTTCTCTGTATCTTTCTTTGACTTCCTGAAATGAAAATTCTCAAACTGATACTGATAATTCAGATAATCTTTATTATCATTTATAATATTTTCATCTTCAGCAGAAAAAAAATCATTCAGTGTGAATTCGGAAAATAAATTCTCCTGAAGCTGAAAGCTACTGTTGAAATTTTTAAAATCAATTTTATTTCTTGCCGATGTCGGATAATAGATCTTTTCCTGTTTGGAAATGGATTTAAGATTTCTGATATTACTTTCCAGCTTTTGTTTCATATCCTTATTTGTGATCCTGGATTTGATCTCACCGAAAAGTATCTCTGCTTCATTAAGGTATTCAGCTTTCATATAAGCTTTCAGCAGTATCAGTTTAGCTGTCAGATAATTCGGATAGATCTGCAGACCGGTCATGCAGACAGATATGCATTCTTCATACTGCTCATTGGCAAACAATAAATTAGCATACCTGATGAAATGCGGCGACAGATAATTTCTGTTGAGCTTTGATTTCAATTCAAGTATATACTTGTCAATTTTACTGTTGACGGCTGCCATTAATTTGTTTCCATTGCTAGTTTATTTTTTGCATTGATCCTGTTTGTAACTACTACCTGCCTGATGGAAAGATAGGAAATTATAGAGAAACCTCCGCAGAACATTAACTGAAAAGGCAATGCTGCTACCTGCGCAGTTGCTATTGCGATAACAACGCCCGCAAAACAATAGACAGCGAGGAATGCTTCTATGTAAGTCGTGAAACTCAATTTCTTATTGACATATTTTTTACCTTCCCATGAATCTTTTTTATCTCTGATATGATACTTAGGTGTTCTCACAAATTCACTTTTCTTGTCCAGCAAACCTTCGAATACGGCTTTGGTATTATTCACGGAAAAGCCCATGCTGCCCGCGAGGAATACAGGAAAATAGATGATCCTCTTTTGCCAGTCGGGATAAACATCCTTCTGTGAATACAGATAAAATATAAATGAACTTATAAAAGCAAATATGAAAAGCGACATGAATTTGAAAACAGTATCATACATTCCGGTCAGCTTGATAAGCATTACCGGAAGATTGAGTATTGCTGCCATCAGAATAAAAGGATAGGCAAGATTACTGTATAGATGTATAAAAGACTGAACTTTCAGTTTAAATGACATGTCTGATCTTAGAACTTTCGGATAGATCTTTTTAGCAGTTTCGATAGCGCCTTTGGTCCATCTGAACTGCTGTGATTTCAAAGCGCCAATATCAGAAGGAAGTTCGGCAGGCGAAGTAAAATTCACAAGATACTTAAATCTCCAACCTTTCATCTGAGCCCTGTAAGAAAGATCAAGATCTTCGGTTAGTGTATCAGCTTCCCAGTTACCTGCATCAAAAATACATTCTTTTCTCCAAACACCGCCGGTTCCGTTGAAGTTAATAAAGAAACCTGCACGGTTTCTGACTGCCTGCTCGATCACAAAATGTCCGTCGAGTGCAATAGCCTGTGTTTTAGTCATAAGAGAATATTCGCGGTTCAGATGTTCCCATCTCGTCTGAACAAGACCGAGCTTTTCCTCTTTGTAAAAATAAGGAATAGTTCTTTTGAGGAATTTCTTTCTTGGAATAAAATCAGCATCAAACACGGCAACAAACTCCCCTCTCGCTGTCTCCAGTCCGATCTTTAAAGCCCCTGCTTTGAATCCTTCACGATTGGTTCTGTGAATGTGCTTAACATCATATCCGTCATCCAGATATTTTTGAATATGACCGGTTATAATTGATGTGGTCTCATCAGTCGAATCATCAAGTATCTGAATTTCAAGTTTATCTTTAGGGTAATCCATCCTAATCACTGAGTCTATAAGTCTTGTAATGACATACTGTTCATTATAAAGAGGTATCTGTATTGTTACAACAGGATAATCCTGCATAAAAAAATCCTTTTCATCAAGATCTTCAGTCCTCATATGGAATGTCTTGAAGTAGTAGTAGATCATGTTAAATCCGTGTGATCCGAAAAAGAAAAGGATTGATAGGGAAATTATGTATGCGGCTATGATTATGCTTTCTATTGACATGAACCGCCTTTAAAAAAAATTAGAAAATAAATTTTCATTCATGAATTTAAATTATATAAATTTTTTTATTCTGAAAACAAGTTTACCAGTTTGATGTAAGATCATTTATAATATCTTCAGTGATCCTTTCGGATGCTATTAACAGCCCGTTTGTACGTTGTGAGAATGCATCATTTGAAGATTCATACTCTCCGAAATTTTCAAATGACTTATCCCAGATCTTTTTTTGTTTTTTGAGATTTTCAAAATCTACTTTTACAGTTATGGTGATTTTTCTTCTAGTAACAGTTTCTCCCGATGAGACGACAAGAGCTTCATCCCTCACACTTGTAATAGTACAATTGAGAACTGCATCGGCTATATTTTTATCAGCTACTCTGAAAGTATTGTCACTTGTAATTTTAGACTTTAGCTGCTGAGTCATACTCTCCGCAAGATCAGGCGCTGAGAATCCGCTTACATCCTTAAATGTAGGAACTGCAATTGAATTTATCCCTGGTGGCGGATTATTGCCTCTGAATCCATAAACCCCGCAGTCCGAAAAACTCAGACACATTAAAAACAATAAAGTCAAACTCAGCACTCTATTTACTCTATTCACTCTATTCACTCTATTCACTCTATACACTCTATACACTCTATTTATTCTTTCCATTTGCCATCCCTGCTGATATCGTAAAGTTTCATTTTTCTGTAAACATTTCTAGGTGTTTGCTGAAGAATTCCCGAAACCTTCTCGACATTCCAGTAATTATTCTCGAGTAAATAAAGCAATACTTCTTTTTCAATATCATTCATTGTAATGTCAGAAAATCTTTCTTTACTAATAACAAAATCTTCATTCTCATCTGAGGAATGATCAGAATGAAATTTTTTAGAGCCAAGATAATTCTTAATATCTATAATATCCGACTTTAATTCAAGTAATGCCCTGAATAAAAAATCTTTCTCTGAAGATTCTTTTTGCTGACTGAATAAAATAGGCAGGGATCTGGGGGTAACATCTGATTCGAGATGAAGCAGTTTTTTTACGTTATCATAAGTCAGAATATTATCAGGATAAAGTACAACAATACTCTCGCAGAAATTCTTGAGTTCACGGGCATTTCCCGGCCAGTTATAATTCAGTAAAAAAGCCATTGCATCTTCTTCAATGCCTTTGAACTCAATATTATTTGCATCACAATAACTTTTGATAAAACTATCAAAAAGAATTTTAATATCTGACTTTCTTTCGCGTAATGGCGGTATGAATATATTTACCGAACGTAATCTGTAATACAGATCTTCCCTGAAATTTTTATTAAGCACTTCTCCGGACAGATCTTTATTGGTAGCAGCTAAAACTCTTACATCGACGTTTATGTTTTTATTCCCGCCGACTCTCATGAATTCTCCTGTCTCGAGAACTCTCAGAAATTTCACCTGAGTCGCAAGCGGCATGTCACCGATCTCATCAAGAAATATAGTACCTTTATCGGCAAGCTCAAAGTAACCCCGTCTGTCATCAATAGCTCCCGTGAAAGCGCCTTTCTGATGTCCGAAGAGTTCACTTTCGATAATACCTTCGGGAATCGCACCGCAGTTGACTGCTATGAACGGCTCGTCTTTACGTTTGCTTAATTCGTGAATGGACACAGCGACAACTTCCTTACCGGTGCCGCTCTCACCTGTAATAAGAGTGCTGACATCAGTAGGAGCAACCTGTTTGATAGTTTCGTTTATCTCTTTTATCTGAATGGAGTCGCCTAAAAGCCTGAATGACATTTAAAAAATTTTTACAAATATAACATTATAGAGATCTTTATTAAACATATAAAGTTGAAAGTTGAAAGTTGAAAGTTGAAAGTTCAAAGTTGAAAGTTCAAAGTTCAAAGTTGAAAGTTGAAAGTTCAAAGTTGAAAGTTCAAAGTTGAAAGTTCAAAGTTCAAAGTTGAAAGTTGAAAGTTCAAAGTTGAAAGTTGATCTGATTAAAACCTGAAATATAAAATTTTACAGAACTTCATTAATACAAAAAAGTTTATACTTTTTTACACCGATAATTTTTATATTGTAAAAATTAAAGTACAAAAATCTACAGTCCGCGTAGCGGATTAATTTTTCTTTCAAATAATATTTTTAAACTAAAGATAAGGAGTAAAAGCATGTTCGCAATATTATGGGCAATAATCATCGGCGGTATAGCCGGAGCTTTAGCAAAATTATTTATGCCGGGCAAAGATGGCGGCGGAATAATAATGACTATATTACTTGGAATAGCAGGATCGGTTTTATTTACTTTCCTCGGAAGAGCTATCGGATGGTATTCCGAAGGAGACTCTGCAGGATTTATAGCATCAATTTTAGGGGCTATGGTTTTACTTCTCATTTACAGATTATTTAAAGGCAAAGGTGCAGCAAAAGCTGTTAAAGATTAATAAATTTTTTTTAATAAATAAAACACAAAAGGAGTAAAGAGACATGGCATTACAGGAAAAATACCAACCGGTCATAGATATGATCAATCAATCAGGCGGAAGAAATGTAACAGTTAACGAAGAAGGCGGAGTGTTAAAAGTCATAGCTACCGTTACCGGACCTGCTGAAAAGAATAACGTTTGGAACAAGATCAAGGAAATAGGCGGAGAAAATCCCAGTGACATAGCTGCTGATATTACAATGGACAATCCTGAAGTTGCAGCAGGACCAACAGCCGGCGGCGAAAAAGGTGTCGGAAGTAGAACTTATACAGTAAAATCCGGTGATACTTTAAGCGGAATCTCTAAAGAAATGTACGGAGATGCAGGCAGATATATGGAAATTGCAAAAGCAAACAATATTGCAAATCCTGATCACATCAATGTAGGACAGGAACTCATTATTCCTTAATAATTATTCTTCACAATTCAATACCAAGCCGGCGGTAAGTTTTTTCTGCCGGTCTTTTTTTGCCTCATTATAGCACTTTTTCATTACACTTTTCACCACAAAGCCACAAAGACGCAAAGGTTTTTTAATAATACTGTTTCACAAAGTCATTTCACATTACATAAAGACTATTATTAATGAGAAAAACATTTTTTAGATCAGAATGAAATTTGAGAAGCAGCAATCCAAAATCAAAAATCCAAAATCAAAAATTTACAGTAACCTATCTTTTATATTTTACCTTATAGCAATAATGAGTAAATTCATCACAATAATTTTGAATCTAATTTTTTTATGAAAAAACAGTCAAAGATATCAACTAACGGTAAATCCACATTTGAAGATTATAAAAAAGAAGTATTAGCAGATTTCAAACTTGCCTGCGAAAGCAGACAGGCCAGCCTTCTCGGAAGAAAAGAAGTTCTCACCGGTAAAGCAAAATTCGGAATTTTCGGCGACGGAAAAGAAGTTGCTCAGATTGCCATGGCAAAAGTTTTTCAGAATGGTGATTTCAGATCCGGATATTACAGAGATCAGACACTTGCTTTTGCGACAGGAATGTCAACTATCAAGGAGTTTTTTGCTCAGCTTTATGCTGATACTAATGTAGAACTTGAGCCTTCTTCCGGCGGAAGATCTATGAACGGGCATTTTTCAAACAGACTTTTGGATGATAACGGCGAATGGAAGAATCTAATGGAATCAAAAAACTCAGCTGCCGATATCTCCCCTACCGCCAGTCAGATGATCAGACTTGTTGGCCTTGCTTATGCATCAAAACTATACAGAAACAATAAACAAATTCAGGATATGACCTCATTTTCAAATAAAGGAAATGAAGTTGCATTCGGAACTATAGGAAATGCAAGTTGCGCTGAGGGTTTATTCTTTGAAGCAATGAATGCAGCATCAGTACTGATGGTGCCAATGGCTGTTTCTGTTTGGGATGACGGATACGGAATTTCGGTACCGAGCAAATATCAGATCACCAAAGAGAATATATCCGAACTGTTAAAAGGTTTTGAATATGATCAGGAAAAAGGTCAGGGATTTAATATTTATACAGCAAAAGGATGGGATTATCAGGAGTTGGTTGCCATGTATCAGAAAGGAATTGAGATTACCCGGAGAGATCACATCCCTGCATTGTTTCATGTGCAGGAAGTAACACAGCCGCAGGGACATTCTACATCGGGTTCACATGAAAGATATAAATCAGCCGAAAGACTCGAATGGGAAAAAGAATACTGCTGTATTGTCCAGATGAAAAAATGGATGATAGAGGAAGCAATTGCAACTGAGGAAGAGCTGGATGAGATAGAAAATAATGCAAAAGAATATGTAAAGAAGGTTCAGAAAGAAGCCTGGATGGATTATGTTACACCAATCAAAAAAGAAAATACTGAAGCCAGAGAGATAATAGATGAGATCTCTTCAAAGAGTGAACATTCTGCAAAGATCAAGACTATATCTGATTCATTAAAGAAAACACTGGACAATAACCGCAGGGTCATATCTGAAGCAATTAACGATGTACTACGAATTACAGCAGGTGAAAATATAGCTGAGAAGGACAAACTTAAAAAATGGAGAAATAATTTTTACGAAGAAAACAGACGAAGATACTGTTCACATTTGCACAGCGAATCAAAGGAATCCGCATTAAATGTAAAAGAAGTCAAGCCGGTTTATAATGAATTCTCCAAAGTCCTTGACGGAAGAGAAGTTCTGAATGCATTCTTTGATATAGCATTTGAAAGAGATCCGAGGATATTTGCAATCGGTGAAGATCTTGGTAAACTCGGTGATGTGAATCAGGGTATGGCAGGACTTCAGGAAAAATACGGTGAACTCAGACTAACTGATACCGGTATCCGGGAAGCTACCATAGCAGGTCAGGGAATCGGCGCTGCTTTAAGAGGACTCAGACCGATTGTTGAGATCCAATATCTTGATTATCTTTTTTACGCGCTTCAGATCATAAGTGATGACCTTGCCTGTCTGCAATACAGAACAGTTGGCGGTCAGAAGTCCCCTGTCATAGTAAGAACCAGAGGACACAGACTCGAGGGAATATGGCATTCGGGTTCGCCGATGGGAACGATCATAAATTGTTTCAGAGGTGTGCGAGTATGTGTTCCGAGAGATATGACACGCGCCGCAGGTTTTTACAATACAATGTTGCAATCAGATGAACCTGCGCTGATAGTAGAGAGACTTAACGGATACAGATTAAAGGAAAGATTACCGGAAAATCTAAGCGAAGTATGTGTTCCCCTTGGTATCCCTGAGATACTTACGGAAGGAAGTGATGTGACGATAGTTACTTACGGAGCTTGCGTTGATATTGCACGTGATGCAATAGGCAAACTTTCTGATTTTGATATCAGCTGCGAACTGATAGACGTTCAGACACTTCTTCCTTTTGATATTAATAAGATCATACTTGAATCCCTTAAAAAAACCAACAGGATTCTTTTCCTTGATGAAGACGTACCCGGAGGCGCATCTGCATTCATGATGCAGAATGTGCTGGACAGAGACGGCGGTTACAGATATCTTGATTCACCGCCAAAATGTCTTTCGGCTTATGCACACAGACCTCCTTACGGAACTGACGGAGATTATTTTACCAAACCTAATTCCGAAGATATTTTTGAATATGTTTATGAAATGATGAATGAAGCTGAACCAGCTAAGTATCCGATCTTTTATTAGTTTATAAAGTTATTTTATTGTGAATTCTTATATACAATTATACATAGATTTTTTAAATGCTCTGAAGAACGAGATATCTTTATACAAAAACGAAGAGAATATATGGAAACTCGAAGGTGAAATTTCAAATACTCCCGGAAATTTATGTTTGCATTTATGCGGCAACTTAAAACATTTCTACGGTGCCATTCTTGGAAATACCGGATATATCAGAGAAAGAGATCTTGAATTTTCCCGGAAAAATGTCGGCAGGGAAGAACTGATAAGAGAAGTTGATGAAACAATTATCGTGATGGAAAAAGTATTTGACGGACTGACTTTGGAAGATGTAAATAAAATTTACCCGATCGATAAATTTGGTAAAAATGTCACTTACGGTTTTATTTTCTCAAGACTTATATCACATCTGTCATATCACATCGGTCAGATAAATTATCACAGAAGAATAGTTGATAGTTGATAGTTGATAATTGATAGTTGATAGTTTCCAACAATACTCAATACTCAATACTCAATACTCAATACTCAATACTCAATACTCAATACTCAATACTCAATACTCAATACTCAATTCATCGGTGGAATGCTTTCATGTTTATTTCTGAAGAGCCATTTTGTTCTTCTGAGTTCATTAAATTTTCTGATGAGATAAACAATAATTACGATCACGATAAATGCAGTAATGAAAGGTAATATGAATGCAAGAATGGAAGTTACGACAGACATTACATTTTCGGTAGTTGCGACGGCATGATTTCCCAGACCGCCTGTAGTTGCAGATGAAGTAAGTCTTGCAGCGCTTGCTCCAACTTTTACAATCCCCGCAGTTCCTCCTCCGACAATTATCCCAAGAGTCCATTGAACAAGAGGATTTATATCTGTCAGAAATGAAGCTGTAAGAACTGTTCCGGCTATCATAGCAAGCGGACCTGATATCGTATCAAGAGCATTATCTAGCCATGGAATATAATAAGCACCAACTTCAACAATGGCTGCCACAAGAAATGCAGCAAATGCAACCCAGCTCCCCATCCATTCAAATCCGGGAGCGAGATCAAGATATCCGAGCAAAGAAGCGATATTAGTTACAAGCATCGGAAGGAAAACTCTGAAGCCGCAGCTAGCGGCAAGTCCTATTCCAAGTAAAATTCCAAGACCTATTTCCATTTTAATTTTTTTTCAAAATTAATGAAATGATTGTAAAAGAAAAACTTAATTTATCAGGTTCTGCTGAATCTCTTATCAAGTTCGTCTGTAGTGATCCTTATCACAGTCGGCCTGCCGTGCGGACAGACATAAGGCATCTTTGAAGCAAACAGATTATCTATTAAGCCGATCATCATCTGATAAGTGAGTTTGTCGCCTGTTTTGATGGCGCTTCTGCAGGCAAAAGATTTTGCAAGATTATCTCTTTTGGCAAGATTTAATTTGAGTTCATATTCCTTGTACTGATCAATAAGCTCCTGAAATATTTTATTCTCATTTCCGATTTTTACATCTGAAGGAATTCCCGTTAGTTGAATGTTATCACCGGATGTAAGTACAAAATTAAATCCAAGATTCTGAAGATCATCCTTTAATGATTCGGCTATGTGATAATCAATTTTTGTAAGATTCAATTTAATGGGAATAAGAAGCTGTTGTGAAAAAGATGATTGAGATTCCATCCAGAGCAGGGCTTTTTCATACAGGATCCTTTCGTGAGCTGCATGCTGATCAATGATCATAAGTCCGGTCTCAGTCTGACACATTACATATTTATACTGATACTGCCATACATTAAATGATTCGGAATCAGATTTTTTTGTATGCTCGAATATATTTTTTTGTTCGTCTGCCTGCGGGATTGCAAACTCATCATTTTCTTCAATCTCTTCAGGCTTTCTTGATGCTTCGAAAATAGAATGTATATTTGAAGTATTTTCCCTTTTGGGGATATCAAAATCTCTTCTCTGGTAATTTGAACTCCCGGAAAATTTCTGACCTGATGTATTTCCCGACTGTTTGTAATGAAAACTTTCCTGCGTGTCCGGAAGATCAAGTTTGGAATCAAATCCAACCTCGAAGACAAGATCAGCTTTTTTAAGTGCTTCCTTTACGGCTCTTCTTACAAAACCAAAGACAGCGCTTTCATCTTCAAATTTAACTTCCATCTTTGAGGGATGGACATTGACATCAACTTTCTTCGGATCAATTTCAATAAAAAGAAAAAAGGAAGGATAGTCCCCTTTCTCGATCAGATCATCATAGCCGGTATAGACGGAAAAGTTAAGAGACTTACTTACAAAGAATCGGTTGTTAAGATAAAAGTACTGATCCTGTTTTGATTTTTTTGTAAAATTCGGTTTGGAAATAAAACCTTTGATCTTTATAAGCTCATTACCATAATCAACTTCAATAAGAGATTCAGACATCTTGTTTGTGAAAACATTTATCAGTCTTTCCCTGAGAGATGATGGCTTAAGATCAAAAACCTCTTCGTCATTATTAATAAATTTAAAACCTGTATCGGGATTTGAAACTGCCAGTCTGATAAATGTTTCATAAATGTGACGGAATTCCGTCTGATCTGATTTCAGAAAATTTCTTCTTCCCGGTGTATTGTAAAAAAGATTTCTGATTGCAATCGAAGTACCGGTTTCGCATTGAGTCTTGGAAATTTCCGTAACTTCACCACCCTCTGCCTTTAATAAAACTCCTACATCTTCAGAAGCGGTTTTTGTCTTTAGTTCGATCTGAGAAACCGAAGAGATGGAAGCGAGAGCTTCACCACGGAAACCAAGTGTAAGAATATTCTCAATGTCCTCATAACTGCTGATCTTGCTTGTAGAATGTCTCTGAAGACTCATTACAGCATCATCTTCCGTCATTCCCTGCCCATTATCAATAATCTGTATGAGACTCTTGCCTGCATCCCGGATTATCAAAGTAATGTGATCAGCCTTTGCATCAATGGAATTTTCAATAAGTTCTTTCACGGCAGAATCAGGCCGGTTAACAACCTCACCTGCTGCAATCTTATTTGAAAGGGACTGGGGTAATATTTTAATTTTATTGTCAGACAAGAAGACAGTTAATAGTTAATAGTTAATAGTTAATAGTAAAATTAAGAAAGTTATTATAGCTGCGAGAGAAGACAGAATACTCAATACTCAATACTCAATACTCAATACTCAATACTCAATACTATTTACCAAACATCGCTTCAACAAATTTTTCACTTTCAAAAACCTGCAGATCGTCTATTTGTTCGCCTACTCCGATAAATCTCACAGGCAGTTTCATTTCTTTATTGATCTTAAGTACGATGCCGCCTTTGGCGGTACCGTCGAGTTTGGTAAGTATTATACCGGTGAGTCCGTTGAGTGCATTGGAAAATTCCTTTGCCTGATTTAATCCGTTTTGTCCTGTAGTGGAATCTATGACAATAAAGATCTCATGCGGCGCATCGGGAATTACCTTCTGCATGACGCGTTTGATCTTTTTTAATTCTTCCATCAGATGGGTCTTATTATGAAGTCTTCCTGCAGTGTCAATTATAATGACATCTGTATTTTTTGATAACCCGGATTTGATAGTATCAAAAGCTATAGACGCCGGATCAGAGGAACTGTTACTCTGAATGATCTCAACACCTGCTCTCTTTGCCCATATATCAAGCTGATCGTTTGCCGCTGCACGGAAAGTATCAGCCGAGCCGATGAGCACCGATTTACCTGCATTCTTAAAATTATATGCAAGCTTGCCAATTGAAGTGGTTTTTCCGACTCCGTTCACTCCTACAACCATTATTACAAATGGCTTTATTTCTGATTTAAAATCAAATGTCTTAAACTCAGAGGTCGTATCATAAAATACCCGTTTTAATTCATCATTGATCAGTTTATTAAGTTCATCCTGATCGACATATTTATCCGTAAGAGTTCGTTCCTTTATCTTTTCTATAAGCTTTTCCGAAGTCTCAAATCCAATATCAGAAGCGAGTAAAATTTCCTCAAGTTCAACAAGAAAATCATCATCAATTACACCACGAGCATTTACCAGACGGTTTACTTTACCGACCAGATTTTCCTTGGTTTTATTTAAACCGTCTTTGAGTTTTTTTAGACCTATTTTATCCAGAAAAGACAAATTCTTGAGTTAAAAGTTAAAAGTTGAAAGTTAAAAGTTGAAAGTTAAAAGTTGAAAGTTAAAAGTTGAAAGTTAAAAGTTGAAAGTTAAAAGTTGAAAGTTAAAAGTTTGATCCGCCGCGACGGATAAAAGTTTAAAGCTAAAAACTTTTTAAAAAATAATACTCAATACGCACTACTCAATACACAATACACATTACACAATACTCAATACTCAATGCTCACTACTCACTACTCACTACTCAATACTCACTACTCACTACTCACTACTCACTACTAATTAAAACATATTCAAAATATTCCTTGCGATCACCATTTTCTGAACTTCCGAAGTACCTTCACCAATTGTCATAAGTTTAACATCTCTGTATAATTTCTCTACAGGGAATTCTTTAATGAATCCGTATCCGCCATGAACCTGAATTGCTTCATTCGTCGCTCTTGTTGCTGCTTCACTGGCATAATATTTTGCCATTGCAGCCACCAGGTTTATTTCTTTACCCTGATCCTTTGTCCATGCTGCTTTCATTACCAGTAATCTAGCTGCGTCAAGTTCTGTTGCCATATCGGATAATTTAAACTGTATTCCCTGAAAATCAGAAAGTGACTTTCCGAATTGTTTTCTTTCTTTAGAATATTTAATTGAAGCATCAAGAGCACCCTGACCAATTCCGAGAGAAAGAGCCGCTATTGCAATTCTTCCGCCGTCAAGTATCTGCATGCACTGTTTGAATCCCTGTCCTTCTTCACCGATCAGATTTTCAGCCGGAACTTCTACATTATCAAAAATTAATTCGGCAGTATCAGATGATCTCATACCGAGTTTATTTTCTTTTTTACCGGTTGTAAATCCTTTCATACCTTTTTCTAAAATAAACGCGGATATACCGTTATTTCTTTTTGATTTATCAGTTACAGCAGTCACGACAAATGTTTCTCCGACACTTCCGTGTGTGATAAACAGTTTGCTGCCGTTAAGTATATAATGGCCGTCTTTCTTTACCGCAGTAGTTGCCATACCGCCTGCATCACTACCTGAAACATTTTCAGTAAGTCCCCAAGCACCCAACTTTTTCCCTGAAGTAAGATCGGGAAGATACTTTTTCTTTAAATCGTCATTTGCAAAACTGTAAATATGATTTGTACATAATCCATTATGAGCAGCAATAGTAAGTCCCATTGAAGGATCGACTTTAGAGATCTCTTCGACAATCAAAGCATATTCTACAGTAGAGAAATGCGCTCCGCCGTATTCTTCCGGAAAAATAATTCCGAGAAAACCCATTTCACCCATTTTCCGGGCAATTTCCATCGGAAATTCCTGTGATTCATCAAACTCCATTATATAAGGTGCGATCTCATTTTGTGCAAAGTCTCTTGCAAGCTTTTGTACCGCAAGTTCCTGTTCTGATAAGTTAAAATCCATTTATATGTTTATTAATTTTTAGTTAAAAAGTCTTGTAATATAGTTATATTAATTTTTGGGTTAAATATTAAATTTTTGTCTTATATAAATTTTACTGAAATAATCATTCTAACCTATAAATTATTCATTTAAGTTTTCTTAATTCCTGAATGATTAAATTATTTGAAATGTGAAGTGAAAAATGATTATACAATTACTATTTACCTTTAATATCTCTGCTTCCGGGTTTTGTAACCGGAATATTCTTCAGCCACTCCGGTAATTCATCTTCTTTATATTTTATAACTTCGGTTTTTGCAAGAGAAAACTGCTCTGTTCCGAAATCTACTTCACCATTGCTTCTGTCAACTATAAATCCCACTCCGCATAAATTAGCCTCACTCCTTTTTACAAGATCGATCACTTCAAAAACACTTCCGCCTGTCGTCACTACATCTTCGCAGATAAGTACATTTTCACCTTTACCGAGTTCAAATCCTCTTCTTAAAGTCATGACATTATTTTCTCTTTCACTGAAAATCGTTCTGACATTAAGTTGCCTTCCAACCTCAGTTCCGAATACGATCCCGCCTACAGCCGGAGATATTACAACATTGATATTTTTATCATAAAATTTTTCGGCAATAGCGCTGGCAAACATACTGTTGCAGTAAGGATACTGTAAAACCTTTGCGCACTGAAAATAATGCGGACTGTGATAACCGGATGTAAGAACAAAATGTCCTTCAAGCATTGCACCGGTCTTTTTGAATATGTCTAAAATTTGTTCGCTGGTCATTTTGATTTGGGATTTTTTTGATTTGGGATTTTTGATTTTTGATTTTTGATTTTTTTAACTTATCTCTATCACTCAACACCCCGCCGCGGCGGAATAATCACTCTACTCACTCTACCACTCTACTCACTCTATTCACTCAAACCACTCTATTCACTCAAACCATTCTATTCAATCAAACCACTCTACTCACTCTACTCACTCTATTCACTCAAACCACTCTATACACTCTAAACACTCTAAACACTCTATACACTCTATACACTCTATACACTCTAAACACTCTATACACTCTATACACTCTATACACTCTATACACTCTACTAACTCAATTTAACTTTCTTCACATCATGCAACGGTTGTCCTAAAAATCTTTCGCTTATCTCTTTGAATTTTTTCTGAAAATCGGTTACATAGAATTTATGTTTACCTTTTTTCTTTTGAGTATTAAGCAGATGTTCCTGTTCAAGTATTCTCTTAACTTCTTTAGCTGTCTCTTCACCCGAATCAATTAATCTGATCTTCTTTCCTATAACTTTAGAAATGGTATTTTTCAGGATCGGGTAATGTGTACATCCGAGAATTAAAGTGTCTATTTTATGATCTTTAAATCCCGTCAGATATTCTTTTGTAACCATTTCAGCAATTTTATTTTCAGTCCATCCGTCTTCGGCAAGCTGAACAAACAAGCTGCAGGCATTTGAAAATACTTCTATGTTTCTTTCAATCTTATGGATCTGAGTTTTATATGCAGAACTCTGGATGGTTCCGAGAGTTCCTATCACTCCAATTTTAAAATTATTTGTAATACTGACTGCTGCTTTAGCTCCGGGCTTTATCACGCCTATTACGGGAACTGGTGATATTCTTCTTAAAGAGGGCAACGCAACTGAAGAAGCTGTATTGCATGCAACGACGATCATTTTAACATTCTTATTCAAAAGAAATTTTGTAATTTCAACTGAATATCCGGTTACTGTTGCCTTGGACTTTGTTCCGTAAGGAAGTCTTGCCGTGTCACCTAAATATATAATATTTTCATTTGGCAGAATTTCAAATAACGATTTTGCAACTGTCAGTCCTCCTATTCCGGAATCAAAAACACCGATAGGATTTTTTGAGGAATTATTTTTTTTCAATAATATGTTAAAGTGTCAGTTATTTTTTCACAAAAATAGTTAATTTGCAAATAAAGATTTATGATAAAATTTTGTCAAATTCTGTATTGTATAAACTCTATCCAAAACGATTTATAAAATTATAGAATAAATTTCAACTATACTCAGATTTACCTTCTTTCTTTTGAACGATCAAAAGAAAGAAGCA
>JAGQWH010000199.1 GCA_020437545.1 Ignavibacteriota bacterium | reverse complement strand
TATTAACTACTAACTACTAACTGCTCCAGCGTCATGCCGGGAATTTCGCCGAGACAAATGCTATAGCATTATTATATGCTATCAATACATCAGCCAGATCCGTGATAAGATCACCGTTTACATCTGTTACAACATACCCGTTGACAAAAGCGGTAGCATTATTATAAATGCCTACTACATCCGACAGATCAATGTATCCGTCCTGTGAAATATCACCACTGTAGAGACAGTATTTTGTACCTTTGAGTTTTGTATTGTTGCCATACGCCTGAGTTGCAGCAAATGTGAAATCATAATTCAGGGTCGAATCCATTATGTAATTGACTCCGTTTTTGCTCCAGGTCTCAAGAGAGTTTCTGTGTTTAAGCTGAATATAATAAGTACCTGTTGCAGCATTATTAAACTGAAAGGCAGATTTGAATGTAAGCGAATCTACAATACCTATTGCTGAATCCACTACAGCATATGGAGCAGATACATTTCTGAGATAAGCTCTTACCGTATCACTTAAGCGAAGTTGATTTGATACATTATTATAAAAACCTTCCATCAATAATGTAATAGCAGCAGACACACCTGAAGAATCAGCAGACCATCTTGAAAATGAAGTAAGTCCGGGCAGTGTAATTTCATTTGCAGCAATATTTACACTTCCGCCCATAAAGAGCCAGTTAGTACCGGCATTTGTTGATTTGAATAATTTAAGAGAAGGCTCGGGTTTTCCGTTCAGCTCTGAATCATCAAATTTGAATACAAGTGTTGCATTCAGACCGGAATTATTGGTCGGAGTAATATCATAATATCTCTTTATGCTTGTACCTCCGTTCAATCCTGTCTGAACTGCATGTCCTCTTTTGATCTCTGTGCTTCCGAGATTGGTTGTAGCAGTGAGAACTGCTCCCATTCCTGCTACATTCAAAGCAGTTGGTGTTCCTACATTTCTAGTTGTAATAATATAACCTGAAGTACCGAATACTGTATTTCCCGGAGTCTCTGTCATATATCCTGACGGTGTGATAGTGATAATTTTTCCTGACAGATTCAGATCACCGAGTATAACTGCTAAAGTGTCCGAAATTGTTATATCACCAAGTAATCTGGTACCGGCAGGATTATTAACTCTAAGACCGCTGTAAATGATATTTAAGTAAGATATGTACTGAAGAGCGGTTCCGTTATATTCAATGTCGCTGTTGGTGGTTGTGAATGTTCCGTTATTTACGATCGGATCAGATGCTGCAAATCCAAGTCTTCTGTTGCTTATATTAAAGACTCCTACAGGACTTATCTCTATACTGTACATATCATGATCACTGTTTAATGTCACTGTAGAACTGTCCGGTATAAAAGCTGAAGGTAAAATAAAGCCTGAACCCTGAAGGGTATGAATTCCTTTTGAGAAGATCAGATCAGCTCCGGAAGAACCTATTATAGAGCCGTTATTTACAATATTGCTAAATACTTTCAGTGAATAAGCTGAACTGTTTCCGAGGTCCAGTGAAGCTCCGTTGTCTATTGTTATGTTTCCGTATAATTTCGCATCGTAAGGTGATGACAACTCATAAGCTCTTGTGACACCGTTATTTACATTAAGAGGAGCATTAAAACTTGAACCGCTTCTGATATTCAGTATAACAGTACCTTGTGTTCTGAAAGTACCTGAGTTAGATACTACGGATCCTGCGCTGACTTCAAAAGTACCGCTCGTTAATGTGAAAAAATTTGAATTCGGATTTAATGTACCACCTGCCAGCATATCAAAAGTATTTACAGGTGAAAAAGTAACATTACTTAATAGTGTTACTGATGCATTTGTATCAATAAGAATGTAATTACTAGTAAAAGAACCTGCACCGGAGATATTACAGGTTGAATTCAATGCAAAATAGACAGAAGAAATTGAATTATTATTTACAAGAGCTGATCCGCGTAAAATAAAATGTCCTGAACCCGATATGGTGCCATTATTTGTAACAGTTCCGTAAAATTCAGTATCGTATGCTGAACTGACACTCATACTCAGAGTAGCTCCATTTTCAACTGTTAGATTACCATAAAATCTTCCATTATAAGGTACGGAAAATTCTCCGGCTGTTGTAGTTCCATTATTGACATATAAAGCAGAGTTAAAAGCCGAACCGGTCCTTACATTCAGTGTAACTGTACCCTGAGTCCTGAATAAACCTCCGGCTAACACAGTAGATCCGGAGTAAGCATAGAATGTTCCGTTATTATAAGTGAAAGTAAAACCATTGGGTTTTAAAATACCTCCGTTATTGATCTCCATTTTTGTATCCGGAGTAAATGTAACATTACTGCTTAAAGAAACAGCGCCGGCTGTATCGATCAGAATATTTGTACTTGTAAAAGTACCCGCACCTGAAACACTGCAGGTAGAATTAAATGTCAGATTAAGAGGATCAACAGAATTGCTGTTTGACATTGCCGTACCGCGAACTATCAGTTCTCCACTTCCATTAATAGTACCATTGTTGGTTATGATCCCATATATTACAGTGTTATATGCAGAGGAGCTTCCTGTATATAAAGTCGCACCATTATCAACTGTCAAATTGTTATAGAAATTTGCTATATACGGAACGCTGGTTTCATATGCAGTTGTAGTTCCTGTATTAATTTTTAGCGGAGCATTAAAACTTGAACCGTTTCTTATATTTAAGCTTACAGTACCCTGAGTCCTGAATGTACCGGAATTCATAACTGTTCCGCCTGAATACATGTAAAATGTACCGCTGTTTATTGTATAAATAAATGAATTTGGATTTAATTTCCCTCCGTTATTTACAGTAAAAGTATTGCTTGGAGAAAATGTTATATTATTTGCGAGACTGACATTTCCGGAACTGTTTATGATCATATTGCTTCCTGTATAAGAGCCTGCTCCGGATATAGTAGTAGTTGTATCCATAGATGCATTTGCAGATACAACACTATTATTAATAAAATTCTGACATCGCATTACAATTTTCGAACTCGAACCTGATATAGTTCCGTTATTTACCACATCTCCGTAAAATTCCAGATCATAAGCACTTGAAGTTCCGGCATCCAGAGTTGCTCCGGCATCTACAGTTACAATTCCAAAAAATTTTGCTTCATAAGGTACACCCGGATCAGTAACAGTAAGAGATCCTGTATTTACTTTTAAATCAGCCATGAAATATGAGTAGGAATCGATAAAGAAAGACATTGCTACTCCCTGAGTTCTTACAGTTCCGGGACCGTCCACAAAAGCAGAGTCATTAACTGTCATGTCATAACTGCTTCCGTTAACTATAGTAAGTATAATTCCGGTATTTATATACAAAGTAGCTCCGGAGTTTACAACAAGCTGGTCTGCTGAAACATTTGCAGAGACTGTAACAGTATTTGGGGATCTTATTGTAATCGAGTTACTTGTTGCATCCGGAGTAGTCGTGGCCGGAACCCATGTCGAATTGTTTATTGACATTTCCCAGGTAGATAGTGAATTCCAGTTGCCTGATGTAACGCTCCTGAAATATTCATTTGCGGAAAATGCGGAATTGCTGATGAGAAAAACAATAAAGCAAAAAAATGCTGATTGCTGTAGTAGTTTTTTCATTGATGTACTCCTTTCATTTTTTTTTATTGGTATATAAATTTTTGGCTTAGAAAAAATCTTTTATAATTCCTTTAAGAATTTTTGTGACTAATGCGATGTCTGAAAAAAGATCTGTTATATTTAATGCAGGTTAATGCTGATATTTTAATGCAGTTAAATAATTTTTGATAAACTAATGTTTTTCGAATATTAACTTTAATAATTTATAAATATTAAAGATATATGTCAAAGACAAATTTACACGGTTTTAGAAAAAAACACAGTAAAATCTCAAAAAAAAAAAATTCAATTATAATATTGAATTAAAGATCAAAATCCAATCCTCTTCACTGAATACAAATCAAAGATCAATCCGCCACTGTGGATCAAGAATTAAAAAAATCCAAATTCCAAAATCCACAATCCCAATTATATCTACTCTTCTTCCTCAGCCCTGAGTTTCTCAAGCACCGAAAAATCCTCAAGCGTAGTCACATCACCTTTTACTTCCCCGCTGTGAGCAAGCTCTCTCAAAAGCCTTCTCATGATCTTTCCGCTTCTTGTTTTGGGAAGTGAGTCTGTAAATCTGATCTCGTCCGGTCTTGCCAGAGCTCCGATCTCTTTTACTACCCATTCCATTAATTCAAATTTTAATTCTTCAGATGGGATCTGACTTCCTTCGAGCGTTACAAATGCGCAGATAGAGTGACCTTTTATTTCATCGGGTTTCGGGACTATGGCGGCTTCTGCAACTTTCATGTGCGCTACCAATGCTGATTCGATCTCGGCTGTTCCGAGTCTGTGACCGCTTACATTCAGCACATCATCAACTCTTCCCATTACCCATATATATCCGTCCTTATCTATTCTCGCTCCGTCACCGGTGAAATATATACCCGGAAATTCACTCCAGTATTGTTTTTTATATCTTTCGTCATCTTTATAAATTGTCCTGAGCATTGAAGGCCAGGGTTTTTTAAATACCAGCAGACCTCCGCTTCCTTTTTCGACTTTCCTTCCTTTCTTATCTACAACTTCCGGTTCGATACCAAAGAACGGCAGTGTCCCTGAGCCCGGTTTCGTTGGCGTAGCTCCCGGGAGAGGCGCTATCATTATTGCTCCGGTTTCAGTCTGCCAGTAGGTATCAACGATCGGACATTTTTCCTTGCCTATCTTTTTATTATACCACATCCATGCTTCGGGATTTATCGGCTCTCCGACCGTTCCGAGCAGTCTCAGAGAAGTCAGTTTATATTTATCCACCCAATGATCTCCCCATTTAATAAATGCCCTGATTGCAGTTGGTGCCGTATAAAATATTGTAATATTATATTTATCTATCATCTGCCAGAATCTGTCCGGCTCAGGGAAGTTTGGCGCGCCTTCATAAAGGAATATAGTTGCACCGTTCTGGAGCGGACCATATACAACATAACTATGACCTGTCACCCAGCCGATATCAGCCGTGCACCAGAAGATATCTTCGTCTTTAATATCAAATACATATTTGGTAGTTATATAAGTCTGAACTGAGTATCCACCCGTCGTATGAAGTATGCCTTTTGGTTTTCCGGTTGTTCCGCTTGTGTAAAGTATATATAAAGGATGTTCGGAATCAAGTTTTTCCGCCGGACAAACTTCACTTATACCTTCCATTTCATCATGATACCATCTGTCGAGATTTTCATTCCATTTAATGTCACAATGTGCGCGGTTAACAACTATTACATTTTTCACCGACGGACAATCAGGCATTGCTTCATCTACATTATTTTTCAGATGAACGATCTGCCCTCTTCTGAATGCGCCGTCTGCTGTTATCACCATTACTGCTTCTGCATCCGTGATCCTGTCAACAAGGGCATGAGCTGAGAATCCTCCGAAAATTACCGAATGGACAGCTCCGATCCTTGCGCAGGCAAGCATTGCTATCACAGCTTCAGGTATCATCGGCATATAGATACATATCCTGTCACCTTTTTTTATTCCCCGCTTCTTAAGGACGTTTGAGAATTTACAAACCTCCTTATAAAGCTGATAATACGTATATGTTTTCATATCACCGAATTCACCTTCAAAGAATATAGCAACTTTATTCTTTCTGTAACTGTCAACGTGCCTGTCCAGACAATTATATGAAATGTTGATCTTCCCACCGACGAACCATTTCGAATGGGGAGCTTTCCACTGCAGCACTTTTTTCCATTTCTTAAACCATACTAATTCATCAGCGACCTTACCCCAGAATTTCTGAGGATCCTTTATCGATTTTTCATAGGCTTTTTTATAATGCTGAAAGGATTTGATGTATGCATTATTTGAAAAAGATTTTTTGGGTTTGAAGAGTCTGTTTTCTCTCGAGAGTGAAGTGATGTTTTTTTCTTTGCCGTTATTTTTTGCCATAATGAGATAAGAAATTTAATTATTCAAAAAATAAGTATTTAGATCGTAATAAAAAATCAATTTTTGCGAATTTCAATGTTAAGTTTTGGGTAATAGATTTGGGATTTTGATGATTTTTGATTTTTGATTTTTGATTTTTGATTTTTGATTAACGCAGGGATTAATGTTTTGGATAATTATCCATCTTTTGAGAATGGATTTTTATATGTCCGTAGGGACGAAATGTTGGTAGCCCGTTTTGTGCATTATCAAACCGTTACGTAGAGACGAAATGTTGGTAGCAAAATTTATGTGATTTTCAACCGTCCCGTAGGGACGGAATGTTGGTAGCAAAATTTATATGATTTTCAACCGTCCCGTAGGGACGGAATGTTGGTAGCAATTATATGTTTCAAAACACAATTCCGAAGGGATTGTGTGATGGAAACGTCCCGTAGGGACGGAATGTTGGTAGCAAAATTTATGTGATTTTCAACCGTCCCGTAGGGACGGAATGTTGGTAACAAATTTTATATGATTTTCAGCCGTCCCGTAGGGACGAAATGTTGGTAGCAAATTTTATATGATTTTCAGCCGT
>JAGQWH010000198.1 GCA_020437545.1 Ignavibacteriota bacterium | reverse complement strand
CAAAAAAAAGCTTGGTGGAAAAGCAAAGGCGATAGTGGCAGCGCAGAGTATTGATTCGGCGATAAAATATTACTTTGCGCTTAAGAAGCTTTTGGATGAAAGAGGAAATCCTTTCAGAATTACAGTGGCATTTTCCGGAAGCAAAAAGATCAAAGGACTAGAATACACGGAAGACAGCATAAATGATTTTCCTTCATCATTGGATAAAGCAAAACCCACAGACCCGGATTACATCAGTGATAAAATTGCGAGATATTTTGATATGGATGAATACAGAATGCTGGTTGTGGCAAACAAGTATCTGACAGGATTTGACCAGCCCAAACTCACCGCAATGTATGTTGATAAAAAACTTCAGGGAGTGATGGCTGTTCAGGCGCTTTCGAGATTGAACCGTTCCTCGGACAAGCTTGGGAAGAAAACCGAAGACCTTTTCATTCTGGATTTTTACAACAGTACGGATGACATAAAGAAAGCATTTGATCCTTTCTATACAGCAACTTCCTTAAGCGAAGCGACAGACATAAATGTGTTGCATGAATTAAAATCCGCACTCGATGATGCCGGAGTATATGAATTAAGTGAGGTAGAAGATTTTAATGAGAGATATTTTAAAGGAGAAGATGCGCAAAAGTTGAGTCCGGTCATAGACATTGCAGCAGAGCGGTTTAATATCGGACTGAAGCTGGAAGAAAACGCCAAAGCAGATTACAAGATCAAGGCGAAACAGTTTGTAAAAATATATGGTCAGATGGCATCAATACTGCCGTTTGAGAAGATTGAATGGGAAAAGCTGTTCTGGTTTCTGAAATTTCTAATTCCGAAACTTATAATTAAGGATAAAGATAAGGATAAACTTGATGAACTTTTGAATTCAGTTGATCTTTCGACTTACGGTTTGCAGAGAGTAAAGCTTAATGTGAGCATAGGACTTGATTCATCCGAGACGGAAGTTGAGCCGCAGAATCCCAATCCAAGGGGAGCGCATGGCGGAGAAGAAAAAGACCCGCTGGATGAGATCATAAAAAGATTCAACGAGCGCTGGTTTCAGAACTGGGAAGCGACACCGGAAGAGCAGAAAGTTAAATTCCTGAATTTAGCCAGAAGAATGAAAGAGCATCCGGATTTCAGGGAAAAGTATTCGGAGAATAAGGACAAGCAGAACAGGGAGATCGCATTCAACAAAATATTTGATGAAGTAATGGGCAAGCAAAGGAAAAACGAACTGGATCTGTACAGACTGATCTCGCAGGATGAGAGTTTTAAGAGTGCTATGCAGGATACTATAAAGAGGATATTGAGGAGTTGAAAAATATATTCAAAGGTTTATGGGATTTAATTTTATCTTTTCATATTCTTGAAAATAATTTTAGCAAAATAAATTTATAAAATGATAACTTCATATACATCAGAAAAAACGAAAAAATTAGTTTACTCTTTTCTCAAAACTAATAAATTAATTCCATTTGAAGGAAATTGGAATGAATTCAATATAACTCATCCTGAAAAACTAACAGATAACGAAAATATTAAAGTAAAAAATCTTATCAAAGATAAAGTAGGAAACAAATCAGGTGTTTATCTATACTGCAGAAAAACAAGATCGTCTGAAAAATTACTTTATATAGGTAAAGCTAATCCACTTTCAAAAAGAATTTACGACCATTATAAAGAATCTTTCTCTTTCCCTGATAAAGTAGATAAAGGAGAAGCTTGGTCTACATTTTTTTCAAAGTATACCGGACGATTAAAGATATATTGGATTGAAATACAAGATGAAAGGGCTAGAAGGATAATTGAAGAAATGCTTGAATATTATTTTCAAAGTCAATTTGATAATGAATATCCGCGAGGAAAAAGAAATTTGTACAAAAAAATAACAAGATGATTTCTAATAAACTTAAGACTTATTAAACTTAAAAATATCTATGAGCTGCAATAATTTTAGGAAAAATGATCATCAGGTTACTTCAAAAAAATTTATAAAAAACTTTAATAAAAGAGATTTAATAAAAGAACTAAAAAACTATTTAGATAATCTAATATATTATTACATCGTAGAAACAGTTGGGTATGTTAAAGATAAATTTGTACAAAAAGGCACCGGACCAAATCTCGAAGGAAATTTAATTACACTGTGCACCTGCAAACATGTTATGAGAACTTACCCTGATATCGAAAAAGGAACATGGATTGCAGGGTTTACTTCAAAGAATGCATACAATAAAGGTCAAAGTTCAGAAGGAAATTATTTGTTTTATCTATTCCGGATAAATGAAGCTTTGAAAAATCAGCATGAATACAGTTTATATTTAAAAGAAAATTTTAAAAGAACATACAACTATAAAAATTCAGTTAAAAATACCTACGGTGATTTATATATTATAAATAATAAAAAATTGATAGAATCTGATGATAATTTTTATGATCCGGAATTTTATCTTTCTCCAGGTGAACAACACGGTCATTTTAAAAATAAAAAAGGTGAAAGCATCTGGCATCAAGATATAAAAAAAGTGAATGTAAAAAACTGGGGAAGAAGCAATGAAAAGGGGCATAAGCTGTTAATAGGAGAAAAGAATAAAAGTTTTGTCTGGGAAAAACCGGTTTTAAAGATTAAGAAATTGTTAACTCAAGGACAGTCAAAAACAAATATTGAAGAATTTTTAAGAATGCTGCAATAGAATAAATAAATTAATCATAAATATGAAAGCAATCCTCCTTAGAGTCGGTATAGACTCTCAATACAACGCATTATCTCCGGTCTGGGGTGATTATACTTACAAATACATTCCTATCTATTATAAAGACATTAAGGAAAAAGAAAAAAAAGAAAAAAGAACTTATAAAGATCTGGGGCTTGAATACTATGTGCCTGCAAAAATAAGAAAAAAGAAAGTTCATCTGGATCCGGAATTCAAGACCTATACATACGGTGATCCGGGTAGAACTAAAAGATCGTTTTTGCTGAATTTAAACAAAGGAGATCTTCTTGTCTTTTATCTTGGCGGCGAAACACAGGAAGAACCGGTAGAAAGAGGATGTTATATATTCGGGTACTTCGTTGTGAAAAAAGTATATGACTGGAATAAACTGACTAATAAAGAAAAGAAGGATGCAGAAAAAATTTGTAAGGAAAATGCTCATATCAGGAGTTCGAAATCAAAAGATAATCTTGTAATTGTAAAAGGAAGTCCGGCAAGCAAACTACTGAAAAAATGCATTCCCATTTCTGATGAAAACAAAAAATCTAAAAATCCCTCATACTTAGCAAGTGAAGAAATGAAAAAATTTATCGGTATCAGGGATGCAATTACAAGAGCGGTTCCTATTGTAATTGAAGATGAGCAGTATGTAAAGAATCTAAAATACCTGCTTGGCATTTCAAAATTCGATCCGGAAGAATATGAAGGCAAGATTCCGTTCACACTGTTTGCAAGGATAATAGATGAGGAGAGAGGACTGAAAGCCAACGAAAAATTATATTTAAAAAACTTTATGATGAGTAAAAACACTGACTACAGATCCGCCTGTGATAATTTCGGGCTGGATGTGTATCAGATCGGAGGTTATAAAAATACTGAGCTAATGGAAGAATATTTTATGAATTATTTTAAATTATTATAAAGAAATTCATCAATTAATTGGCAGAATAAAAAATTAATATATCGTTTTTAATATAAACAAAAAAAACATGCTACCCGAACAAATCTACGAAAAAGCAAACGAATCAGTGGTTACGATAGTAACTTATGATTTTAACGGAAATCAATTAGCTTCAGGAAGCGGGGTTGTTATTTCTGAAGATGGAAGAATAGTAAGTAATTCTCATGTATTTGAAGATTGTGAGAATTTTGAGATCAGAAAAGGAGGTATTGCAATTTCACATGTAGAAGTTCTTGATCATTATTCAGAATATGATCTGATTCTTTTAAAAGTTAAACCCGGTATATTTAAACCATTAATGCTGTCGAAACCGGAAGATGTTAAAATCGGAAAGAAGGTATTTTCACTTGGAAATCCTTTGGGAAAATTTGAAAATACTATAGCTGAAGGCATTATAAGCGGTTTAAGAAATTTATATTCAAACGAAATGACATACATACAATTTACAGCGCCGATCTCCGGTGGTAATAGCGGTGGGGCTTTATTAAATGATAATTGTGAACTCGTTGGGATTACTACCAGTTCAAATGATAATGCTAATGATGTTCATTTTGCAATTCCGGCATATGAAATAACAAACATATTCACGGAAGATAAATTACATTTCAATGGAGCTGCAAAATATTATTTATTAGCAAGTAATGCGCTGGCTACGGCTAACTATACAAAATCAGCAGAATATTTTGAAAAATTCTCAAAACTTGCACCGGATTTATACTTTGCCTATACAGGAAAAGCATTTGCTTACGAGTATCTTGAAAAATATGAACTAGCGATAAATAACCTGAACAAAGCAATTTCATTGGCTTCTGAAGAGGAATCATTGTATTTGCACAGAGCTGAGGTTTATAAGAAAATGAATAAAAATTCTGAAGCGTTGGATGATTATTCAAAAGCAATCAAGCTGAATCCTGATAATGCTGAAGCATATTTAAAGAGAGGATGGTTTTATTCTACAGTTTCGAAATTAGATAAAGCCATATCAGATTTCAGCAAAGCAATAGAACTGGATCCAGGTAATCCAAGAACATATTATGACAGGGCATTTTCTTATTTTTATATCGATAAATTTGATAAGGCAGAGGAAGATTACTGGAAAGCAATTGATCTGAATCCCAACAATGATATGTATCACTTTGAGTTGGGCAGAACTTATGAATCATTAAATAATTATACATTAGCAATAGAGAAATATAATAATGCTCTGGATTTAGACATGTTCAATGAAATTTCTTTATTTCACAGAGGGAGATTATGGGGTAAGTTTTATAATTACCCAAATGCACTTTTTGATTTCACTAGACTGCTGGAAATAAATAATGAAAATATTGATGCGCTATATCACAGGGGACAGACATATAAAGAGATGGGAAAATATCAGGAAGCATTTAGAGATTTTAATAAAGTTTTAAACATAGATTCTAAAAATTATGACTCGTTACAGGCAATTGCAGAAATGTATTATGATGATGAGATCTATGATACTGCATTGGAATATGTGCAAAAGGCTTTGAAGGTTAATAAAGATTCTTCAGACAGTTATGTTTTAAGCGGTTTAATTCATGAGAAATTAGAAAATAAAAAAGAAGCTGCTAAGGACTTTGAAAAAGCAGTATCTTTGAATCCGGAATTGTATTCTGATCTAAAGAACAGAATAAATATTAAGAAATAAATAATATCTTTTTTATCGTATGATATGAAGAAGTTTGAGCATATCAGGTTATCCGATGAAATATATTTTTTTCACTCCTTCTAAATCAGTAGTGGACGCATATATGCGTCCACTACTTTTGTTTACTGGAACAAAAGTTCTATATATCCATGTCTCAGCAGAGTCATTTCGATCAATTCCAATCCGTCGTGACCGATCTCTCCTTATTCATTTGCCATCCATCATTCTGTCATCCCGTAACACCTGCGTGAAAAATTGTTTGAACTATGATTTGGAATGATTTTGAATGACAACTATGAAATAAATGGAAAATTGATTTAACATGTCACATATTGCAATCCCTCATTCTGTCATCCCGGAACGCCTGCATGATTAAATTGAATTTAACCAAAACTAGTAAAGGCGGGCGTATCCGGGATCCGGGAATCTTACTATTTGAAAAAACCTCACCCCAAGCCCCTCTCCTTCGGAGAGGGGCTTTTATGTTTGTATAGTTTCCGCTCGTTCCCAAACTCAGTTTGGGAACGCACTTGTTTGCAAAGCTCTGCTTTGCATTTGTTTCTTAAGCGATCTCTCCTTCTTCATTTGCCATCCCTCATTCTGTCATCCCGGAAAGCCTGCTGGAAAAATTGTTTGAACTATGATTTCCGCTCGTTCCCAAACTCTGTTTGGGAACGCACTTGTTTGCAAAGCTCTGCTTTGCGTTTGTTTCTTAAGCGATCTATTCTAATTCAATTGCCATCACCCAATCTGCCATCACTTATTCTGTCATCCCGGAACCCTTGCCTGATTATAATGAATTTAACTTTAAAGCGCCGGGGCGGGCGTATCCGGGATCCGGGAATCTTACTATTTGAAAAAACCTCACCCCAAACCCCTCTCCTTCGGAGAGGGGCTTTTATGTTTGTATAGTTGCAAAACAGGTATAGTTTATTCTGCAGAGTTTTCCGAATAAAAAGTAAAATACTGTTAAAAATTTATATGGTGGAATAATTCTGCGGGGACAAAGATATTCACAATACTCATAACTGAAAATTCCTGGATCCCCGCTTTCGCGGGGATGACAAAGTTTATTGCGGGCGGGACAAGAAATTAACTGCATTATATAAATGAAGATTCCCCCTCCAAAGGAGGGGGTTAGGGGGAGGTTGTCGATGGTCAAAATGTATATAGCGGAATAAATTTGCGGGGACAGATTATAATTGGGGAT
>JAGQWH010000197.1 GCA_020437545.1 Ignavibacteriota bacterium | reverse complement strand
TATGCTTGTAACAATAGGCGGACGAATGGGAGGATGGGGACTTTATGTACTTAAAGGGAAACCTGTTTACACATATAATTTCCTAGGTCTTGAGAAATTCAAATGGCAGGGTACGGAAGCTTTGACTCCGGGTAAGCATACAATTAAATTCGATTTTAAATATGACGGACCGGGAGCCGGTAAAAGCGGTACAGGTGTTCTTTCTGTAGACGGAAAAGAGGTAGCTAATAATAAGATTCCTCACTCGATACCGTTTATTATTACTATCTTTGAAACATTTGATATTGGCTCTGATACAAGGACTCCGGTTGATGATGGGGATTATCAGGTGCCGTTTAAGTTTGGAGGAACTATTAGTAAAGTAACTGTTAAACTTGGTAAAGATCAGCTGATTGCTGATTCAGACAGACTGATGAGACAGAATATTTTAGCTTCTGTAAATTATTAAGTTCAGTATATCTGAAAAATAATATTAGTCCCTTCAGATTGTAATCCTGTATTCTTCAGGAGCCGATCTGACAGGGACTATTTTTTAGTTAAAATTTTATCAATATTCAGTAATTATTAATTATTCAGTTAACTTGTTTTACAAACGGGAAGTATTTGGTTAATTTAATTTTAAAAAATAAGCTGGTAATAATTTAAACTCTATTAGGGATCAAGATCTTTAATTTTTCTGCAATCCATTTTTTTCCTATCATTAATTTCTTTGAAAGCAAAAACTGAAGTTCATTAATGTTTTTTTGAGATGGATTTTGATTTATCTTTAACAGAAGAGTATAAGCGTTTGTGAATTCTTTTGCATAAACTATAAGGTGATCCAGAGCGTCACGTTCTTTCCTTAGATATTCTTTGAAATTTCTTAATTCATCATGACATTCATCTATAATATTCAGCTCGAATAAAACTTTTAGCTTTAAAATCGAAACATCTACATAGCTGAATGGATTATTCTTGTTTATCTTCGCCAATTCTTCCTTACATGCTTTAAAATCTTTCGATTCAAATGATAAGATCGCTTTACAAAATTTTACAAAGTGATTCCTTACATCCGGATGCAGAAATTTTCCATAATTCTTGACAAAATCATTTATCCATTTGTATTTTTTCATGCTTAAAGCTATATATATGTAATTTCTAATATTATTGAAAGCAAGATCTTTATTAATCATATCTCTCTTAAAACCCTCCTTAAGTCTTTTGTTCATTAAGAAAAATAAATCTTTACTGATTTCTCTTATGCCTATGTTATATTTCTCAATTCCAAAATATATCAGAAAGGAAAAATAGTATTCTCTTTTTTCCGACGGGATTGTTTTCAGATCATTTAAAAAAATTTTTTTTGCTTTATAAAAATTTACATTATCGGTAATATCATCAATGCTTAAAAACAGATGGTGAAGGAATCTTATTGAAGGCTGTAAGCCATCTTTTAAGTTAGAATTTTTTGATAAGATTAAAAGTAATTTGCTAAAATCAACAGCTTCAAAGATCTCTTTTGCGAAAACATTTATATTGATTTGCTTTAAACCCCTATGAATCCAGGCAGTAATAATAAATTCAAGCATTTCAACGACTAAAGTTTCGAGTTTCGATTTATTATATTCCTCCATCTTTGGTGCAAATTGCTTTGCAGTGGAAATCGGCTTTAAATTTTCAAGATACAATTTTTCAATTGCATTCATCACGACTGTATCATTATCACTCTGCTGCTTATTTACAAATTCCTTTTTTACAGTCTTATATGTATTCTGAAAAGGCGAGAATAATTCTCTTTTCCTGTATTCTGTCATCAATAAATACCGTGATGCCGGACTTTTCGATTCAAAAGATTTTTGTATGATAAAATTTTCAGCAAGATGCTGAAGTTCTGAGAATCTGTTCCATATCGTAATACTGGATTTGAAACTGTTAATTTTTAAATTTCCCTGTTCATTAATTTTTATAGCATCAAGAATCTGATCATAATTTCTGCCATTATAATTATTCTTCAAAAATTTCCGGAATTCATTTCGCTCAGTTTCAGTAAAGGTATTATAGAGGGATGTAAACTTTAAATTCTTCTTTTTAGTGACATTCATTCGAAAACAGCTTTCTTTAAATTAAATTATTTATTGTTTTATGGTAAGATGCATATTATAGTCACTTAAATAAAGAATTAATTTGGGTAGGTTTTAAAATTGAATGGTTGTATAAGAAAACAGGAAAAATTAATTTTATAAAATTTTCTTATAAGATTTCAATCTTATTATATTACTCTTAAGAAAGCAATATTTAACTTTGTTTTGTATGCAAAATTATTATATCATATGTCAAAAAAAAAATATTTTTTTAACAACTATACAAGGATCATGACAAAATTTCTAGTCTCTCTGTGTCTTATTACTACTTTACTTCTTTACGGCTGTAACAAAGGAGATAAGAGTAAAGGAATTACAAATAAAGAAAAACTCCAGACAACAGGCGAACCCGGTTCGCCGTTTGCTACTACTACCATAGACGGAAAGCAGCTTCCGAATCCGCCGTTTCCTTTTGAAGGCAAAATTGAAGAGACGGCTGATAAATCCAAAGCATACTGGCCGCCGGCTATTGTTCCGCCCAAAGGCGCACCGAATGTTTTGCTGATCATGACAGATGATCAGGGATATGGAATCTCCGGAACTTTTGGAGGTGTGGTCCCAACACCAGCTATGGATAAATTAGCAAAGACCGGAATTCGTTATACACAGTTTCATTCTACAGCATTATGTTCACCTTCAAGAGCTGCTCTGATCACGGGACGAAATCACCACTCGGTTGGATTCGGAGTCATTGAAGAGTGGTCAACCGGTTTTCCGGGTTATGACGGGATAGTACCGTTGAACAGCGCTTCTGTAGGCGCAATACTGAAATACAACGGCTACGCTACTTCATGGTTTGGAAAAGATCATAATGTGCCTACGGTTCAAAACAATAATAGCGGACCGTACAGCCAGTGGCCGTCCGGAATGGGCTTTGAGTATTTTTACGGATTCGTAGGTGGTGAAACTGATCAGTGGAGACCTTATCTGTTTCAGAATACAACGCAGATTTTTCCATGGAAAGATGATCCGAATTATAACATGATAACAGGTATGGCTGATGATGCGATAAATTATCTGAATCAGCTTGATGCATCTGATCCGACAAAACCGTTCTTTCTTTATTATGTACCGGGCGGTACTCATGCGCCTCACCAGCCAAAAGCAGAATGGAGGGATAAATTCAAAGGTAAATTTGACATGGGATGGAACAAGATGCGTGAAGAGATCTTCGCAAATCAAAAACGTCTAGGTGTGATCCCTCAGAATACTCAGCTTACTCCCTGGCCCGATGATCTTCCGAAATGGGAAAAACTTGATACAAACAGTAAGAAATTGTTTGCAAGACAGGCAGAGAATTTTGCAGGATATGTAGCATATACAGATTATGAGATAGGTAGGGTTATACAGAAAGTCGAAGATATGGGTAAGATAGATAATACTCTTATAATTTATATCAGCGGAGATAATGGAACAAGCGCTGAAGGAACTGCGTTGGGTACTGCTTTTGATATGGCGGCTGTTCAGGCAATAGAAATGCCTGTAGAAGAACAGTTGAAATATTATGACGAATGGGGCGGACCTATGACCACTCCGCATATGACTGTTGCATGGTCATGGGCATTTGATACTCCTTTCAAATGGACCAAGCAAATTGCATCACACTTCGGAGGAACAAGACAGGGAATGGTTATGTCCTGGCCAAACAGAATTAAAGATGTAGGTACAGTTCGTTCACAGTTTCATCATTTGATCGATATTGTTCCAACCATTCTTGAAGCGACGGGAATACCTGCTCCTGAGATGGTTGACGGAATTCCTCAAAAGCCGATAGAAGGCGTGAGCATGGCTTATACATGGGATAAAGCAAATGAAAAAGCGCCTTCTACCAGAAAGACTCAGTATTTTGAAATGATGTGTAACAGAGGTATTTATCATGAAGGATGGTATGCGTGTACTACACCTCCGCAGCCGCCGTGGCTGATGGGTCTTGCAAAATTTCCTCCGATAAATGATTATAAATGGGAGTTGTATAATTTAACAGACGACTATTCGCAATATAACGACCTGGCTTCTCAAAATCCTGAAAAACTGAAAGAGCTGCAGGATTTATTTATGGCTGAAGCTAAAAAATATCAGGTATTGCCGTTGGATAATTCTGTTGTTTCCAGGACTCTTGCTCCGAGAGCAAATGGTACTCAGGGAAGAACTGAATTTGTTTATAATGGACCGATCTCAGGAATTACTTATCCTTCCGCTCCCAGTATTATAGCAAAGTCCTTTACAATAACGGCAGAAATAGATATCCCTCAGTCAGGAACTGACGGAATGCTTGCAACAATAGGCGGAAGAATGGGTGGCTGGGGACTTTACATTCTAAAAGGAAAACCTGTTTTTACATATAATTTGCTGGCACTTGAGAAATTCAAATGGAGTGGAAATGATGTACTTACACCAGGTAAGCATACTGTTGTATTTGATTTCAAATATGACGGACCGGGCATTGGTAAAGGCGGTTCAGGTGTTTTATCAGTTGATGGAAAAGAAGTAGCAAATAATAAGATTTCCCACACGATTCCATTTATCATTACTATCTTTGAAACATTTGATATTGGCTCTGATACAAGGACTCCGGTTGATGATGCGGATTATCAGATTCCGTTTAAATTTACGGGATCATTAAAAAAGGTCACTGTCAAACTTGGTAAAGACCAGTTAGTTGCCGCTTCAGATATACTATTGAGAAAGAATATTCTTGCTTCGATAAATTATTAGTTTTAATTTAATCTGAAAAGTGAAACATATACCGGAAGAGAAATCTTCCGGTATTTTTATTTAAAATCAGAAATTGAAAATTTTTAAACTATTTTATTCGAAATATGAAATTCTACGCAGGCGAAACAAACATCATCTGTTCCAATCTCGAGAACTCTCTTAAGTTTTACAAAGATATAATCGGGTTTGAAGAAGTCGAACATGATGACGGAGCTATAAGAATGAAGTTTTCCGGACAGTATTATTTACTTCTGCCCGTTGCAAAACCGGTCAGTGAAAGAAGTGAATATTGCTCTGTTCCCGAGATCTCACTCGACATTCTGGTTGATGATATGAAAGAAGATATAGCTCATTTTGAATTACATAAAGTTAAATTCATTAGACCATACAAAGAAGGGGAGACATGGGTAATAATTTGTGATCCGGACGGACTGGTGATTGAAGTGATGGAGAAATGAACGCAGATTTTTGGTGTTCGAGCCATTGTTGGTGTTCCAAAAAAGTTTGCAGATAAATCTTCATATAATGATTACACTTTAACCAAACTTTTTTGGTCACCAACAACACACCCGTTACTTGAACCGAACCCTGTTCATAAAAAAACTTAACTAATAATATAAATCAATTTAATTTATGAAGGTTTTTGAAAAGCAAATATGATTACGATGATAAACAACTTTTTTACTTCACAGCATCTGTCCTGAACCGGAAACATATTTTTAAAATAGAATAGATTAATTTAGGTTTTAGAACATTATATGGAAATATACTTTCAATGAATAAAAGCGCTTCGTCAGCCAGAGGATTTGTTGCTGGTGACCAAAAAATTTGCCCGAATTGTTTACTTAATTATAAATTTTATCATGCAAATTCTTTGGAACACGTAACAACGGCGGAATGACCTAAATTACTTTGCAACATTCATTACTTAAGAACTATTTTAAATTTAAATTATACATTTTTTCTATTTCTAAAGTTTGATGTATTGATTTTATTTTGTTATCCATACTTTTACATGAACTTAAAAACCTGTTCATATAAATAGAAATAAAAATTAAAAGAAGAGCATTCCCCAAATGTAATATCTTTTTTGTGCACTCCTTGCTTAGGCAATTATTTTCTTTCACTATATATTTGATTTTAGAAATTGATTCTGTGTGATTTGTTTTATACGTTACTTAAAACCTATAAAGTAAAATGTAAACATCATGAAAAAACTGATCCTCCTCGAACTCTCGCTGCTGTTTCTTGCGACTACATTCCAATCGGATAATCCGCAGGGATGGTATCAGCAGACTCTGCCTGTGAATGATTTTGTGAATGATGTTTTCTTTCTGGATTCATTGAATGGGTGGACAGTTACACAAGGCAGAACAAATTCTAATGACACGGGATATATTTTCAGAACAAATAACGGTGGAAGCTATTGGACGATTCAATTTAGTAAACCGGTAGATCTAAAAGTTGTCTTTATGGTTGATACTTTAATAGGATATGTCGGAGGAGGTTCAGGAAGTGGAACTCGGTATATGTATAAAACAATTAATGGTGGAATAAGTTGGGATACTATTCTAGGTTCATTTGCTTCAGGCGGAAAAGTATTAGATATTAGTTTTGTAAATTATGATACTGGATGGTATTGTGATGATGATTTATTTGACGGTGGATTATATAAAACCACCAACGGCGGAATAAGCTGGGTGAGACAGCTTGACGAGACATTCCGTCCGACTAAACTTTTCTTTCTGAATAAAGATACTGGCTGGGCAGCGTGTAATTCTACAAAATTATACAGAACAATTAATGGCGGAATGAACTGGAGTTTGCAGTTTACTTCAGC
>JAGQWH010000196.1 GCA_020437545.1 Ignavibacteriota bacterium | reverse complement strand
GCTTATAAAAATAAACTCCGCTGGTCAGATTATACTGGGCTGCATTGAATGCCACTGAATAATCACCTGAAGTATAGAATTTGTTATTAATAAGATCAGCAACTACTTTTCCTGTAGCATCAAAAATACTGAGAGATACATTGGAAGACTTATTCAGATTGAATCTGATCTTTGTCTCAGGATTAAATGGATTCGGATAGTTCTGATACAATTCGAAATTGTTTGCAATTGAATTATTTTCGGAAATGCCAACAGGTTCTAAAACATTCACCTGGAAATTTTCAGCATAATTCCAGTGATCATTTTTTGAAGTAGTGTCACCATTTGCAGAATTCCCATTTGCAAATAAAGTATCAATTACATTAGGTGTGGATGGGGCAACATATTTGAAAGTAAATTTAAGCGTATCGCCCTGAAACGGAACCGGGTGAGTATGTGTCAGTTCAAAACCGGCACCGGTAAATGCTTCCGCTCTTCTCAAATTTGTATCAAGAGATGATAAATAAACCTCACCAAGACTTGTTGAAATATCACATCCGCCTACAACGGCAGGTCCGTTCGCGATATTCAAAACGTATATTGCAGTATCATTTGCTCTTACGGATGCAGGTCCTGTAATTCTTACAGAGATAGAATCACTGGGTTTAAAAGTATGACATACGCATCCGGTCTCATTGCCGTTCTTTTTTGTAAGACCGACTATACCGTCTTTGAAAGCCATTATGTTCTGATAGATCAAACCAAAAAATGCAATAACAATAAAAGTAATAATGAATTTTTTCATGATGTAATAAAAATTAAAATTTTAAAATTAATATTTCTTTAAATATGTAAACCGTTTTTCAGGATCATTCGATGGAGAGATTTCCATGCTGTCTTTGAATAATTCTCTGATGATGTAAATTTCTTTATAAGGTTCTGTAGCTTTTCCTTTTTTGATTGTTGAGTTAAGTACCAGTTTATCTTCAATGAGTTCCCATGAATTGTATTCAAATTTTTCATTGTTGAGTGAAACTGCTACTCCTCCCTGTGACAATTCGAATCCCGAATCACTTTCCTTTTTGATCCAGCTTCCGAACAGATTTTCGGGGATAACTTTTACTTTGAATTTAGCCGATTCAAACTGGTTCTTATCAACTGATCTGCTTAACGATTGGTAAGATTCATTTTCATCTCCTTTATTATCTTTCCCGCAAGAACTAAAAAGAAAAGCCAATAAAAAAATAATTGAAAAATGTTTTATCATTCGTAAAGATTAACAGATTTGATATCAAAATATACAGAATGAAATCTTTTATCAATTGTAAGATAAGTACCATGCTCAATTATTAATTATTAATTATCAATTATTAATAATTAGTGAAAATAAATAAATATAGTTGAATCTCTCCGGTTGAATACATAATTTATCCGGAAAGTTTACCAAACCAAACCTGATCAGAATTTATTTCAATGAAAAAAATACTCGTCATAACGGGTCCCACTGCATCCGGAAAGACTGCTCTAGCAGTTAAACTTGCTGAAAAACTTAACGGCGAGATCATCTCGGCTGATTCGCGGCAGGTATATAAACATATCCCTATCTCAACTTCTCACCCGTCAAAATCTGATCTGAGAAAAATCAAACATTACTTCATAGACGAACTCGAACCTGAAGAAGAATTCAATGCAGGCGAGTTCGGGATTAAAGGCAGAGAGATCATTAAGGATATTTTTAAAAGAAATAAACTTCCCATTGTTGCCGGCGGTAGCGGATTATATATCAGATCAATCATTGATGGTTTGTTTGAAGAAAGGATTGAGTCAGATGAGATCAGAAAAAGACTTTATGAAGAACTTGAAAAACATGGAGAGGAATATTTATATGATGAATTAAAAAAAGTTGATGAAGAGATCCATGACCGGATTCCCAAAGGAAAGATCAGAAGAGTGATCAGAGCGCTTGAAGTTTATCATTCGACCGGAAAGAAAATGTCTGAATTTCAAAAAGAAAAAGTTGATATAGATTTCAAACCGGTTATGATCGGAATAATGTATGACAGAAAAATTTTGTACGAAAGAATAAATAACAGAGTGGATCAGATGATAAGCGAAGGTCTGCTGGAAGAAGTGAAGGAATTAATAAATAAAGGAATGGATTACAAAAAACATTATTCACTCGACACTGTAGGTGTCAAGGAAGTAATGAAATATTTCGAAGGGGAATATGATCTTGAGGAAATGAAAAGTATGATCAAACAGAACACAAGACGTTATGCAAAGAGACAGCTTACCTGGTTCAGAAAAGATACAAGGATCAACTGGATAAATGCTGATAATGATACTGATGAAAAAATTATTCTGAAAGAGGCAATGAAAATATTTGATCAGAGTTGATAATTGTCAAAAAAAACCGGTTATAAATTTTCTATTCGTTATTTGTAAAAAAAATTACTATTTTTATCTGCTTCGAAAAAGTCCCCAATATTTTTTCCTTCTTAAGAAGTTATTCTTATATTGTTTTAATTAATTTTACAAAAAAAAATATGAAAAGATCAATTCTCTTTATCCTCATATTGCTTTCATGCAATATTGCTTTTTCACAGCTTGGAAATAAAAACATGTATCTTCTGTCAAATCTGAACAATCACGATACGCCATATTCTGCTGTCTGGGGTTATGTTGCGCCTGACGGAAGGGAATATGCAATACTCGGTTGTTTTGACGGGACATCTTTTGTTGATATTACTGATGCAAACAATATTCATCAGGTTGGATTTGTGCCATCGACCAGTCCCGGCAACGGGAATAATCTCTGGCGTGAAATGAAGACTTATTCGCACTATGCCTATATAGTTTCTGAGGTTACAAACAGCGGGATCCAGATTGTTGATCTACAGTATCTTCCGGATTCTGTTCATTATGTTAAAAAATTTCTGCCTGCAGGTTATTCTTCTGCACACTCAATATCCCAATTCGGTCCTTATCTATATGTCAATGGCGCATCTATCGGGCAGGGAATAACATGTTATGACCTTACAGTCGATCCCGAGACACCAATAAAAAGAGGAGCATTTAATAATGAATATGTACACGATTGCCGCGTATTTAATGATACAATTTACGCAGCCAATATTTATTCCGGAAAAGTTTCGATCATCAATGCTGTCAATAAAAATTCAATGAATCTTGTAACACAGTTTTCAAATCTGCCCGGTGCAGGTCCGCATAATACTGCGGTCACAGCTGACAGAAAGCATTTACTTGTTACCGATGAAATCGGTACAGCTCCATACAGACTTAAGATCTGGAACATTGAGGATCTCGGAAACATAACTTTTGAATCCGTTTGGCAGCCGACCGGAATTACTACTTCGATAGTTCATAATGTAGAAGTTTACGGTAAATATGCTTTAGCCGCACACTATTCAGCCGGAATAAGAATGATCGATATCAATAATCCTTATTTACCGACAGAGGTTGCATGGTATGATACATATCCGTCAAATAATAATCAGAGTTATGAGGGCTGCTGGGGTGTTTATATGTTCCCGTCCGGAAAGATAGCCGTCTCGGACAGGTCAACAGGTCTTTATGTCGTCAAGACTTTTTTTAATGTTAAAACAATCTTTGAAGGTTACTATAATCCTTTGTTAAATAATATGAATGCTCCGGATACTGTCAGAGCATACTTAAGATCAACAAGTTCGCCTTTTGGTATTGTTGATTCAGCAATTGCTGTTGCGGATAATTCAACATTCAACTGTGAGTTTAAATTTAATAATGCTTATGCAGGGAATTATTATCTTGTTCTCAAGCAAAGGAATTGCCTCGAAACATGGAGTACAGCAGGCGGAATTAATTATGATCCTATGGGAATTATGTCCTATAACTTTACGGATTCCGATACCAAAGCATTTGGAAATAATATGGTTCAGGTAAATAATATTCCTTCAACATTTGCTTTGTACAGCGGAGATGTGAATAATGACGGAACAGTAGAACTGTCTGATCTGGTATATGTTTCCAATGATGCTTCACAGTTTGTAAGCGGTTATGAAACTGCCGATCTTACAGGTAATAATAGTGTAAATCTTGAAGATATGCTTATTGCTTACAATAATGCTTCAGCATTTGCGGAAACAATAAAACCTTAACCGGAAATTTTTTTTTGAAGATAAAAGATTACAGAAATTTTGATATCATAAAGTTGATCATTGCTGAGTTTTCAGTATAATTGTTAATTCTAATAATCGCTTGATTCATAAGACTATTATTGTAATATTGTTTCACTTAAATTAATAACTGAAAAGATCCCCAAAAATCTTTTCATATGAAATAAAAAATATTCCGAATACTAAATTTATTAGTATTCTTCCCCGGGAATATAGAGTAACAAAAAAATCCCCAAGATCTTTTAATTTAATACAGGAGATTAAATGAAATTTTTTTTCATTTTAATTTTCTTATTATCACTACACGTATATTCCGATAATAAGAACGTTTTTGCCCAATCCAAAATAAACGAGACATTTGAAGGTACCGAATTTCCACCCCCGGGATGGAGTGCAATAAATCAATTTCAATCAAAGGGTGAATGGAAAATTTCTGACAGAATTCCCAGATCGGGAACAAAATGTGTTGTATCGAATTTTACGACAACCGGCTCTGAAAATATACTGGTAACAAAAAGATTTACTGTATCAGAAGGGGATTCACTGGTTTTTTATTTCAGACAATCTTTCTGGAATAATTATCAGGATACATTTGAAGTATTTATATCCGTTGAAGATTCTCTTTCGATAATGTCAGGAACAAGACTGATAAGTTTAAAGGACAGCATTTCATATCCTGTTCCTTTTAACTATGAAAGGAAATCAATAAGCTTAAATGATTTTGCCGGTGAAACCTGCTGGATCGGCTTCAGACATGTCAATCTGGACGGAGATAATATAAGACTTGACGAAATTACTGTTGGTCAGGCGGTATATAGCGAGGTAGGTGTAACAGGTAATTTATATCCTGCAGGAACAGTAAGTTCCTGTGCTTATGAATATTTTATACCAAAAGCTACTATAGAAAATTTTGGAAATTCAGATATAAGCACTCCATTCAGTATTACGTATAAAATCACTGGTGCAACCGAATATACGAGTACAGTTTATGATACCTTATCAATGGGATATTCAAAAACTATTTATTTTGATACACTTTATGCTGATTTACCCGGGACATATGAAGTCAAAATATACACAAGTCTTGAGGGAGATCAGAATCCGGGCAATGATACTTTGTATTCTTCTTTTAATATGATAAATGCTAATTTCGGCGGCGGACTTCCTATTAACGGTAATTATTATTTTTCCAATTCAAATATATGTTCATTTCAGTCACCATCATTTCCGGAATTTTGCTGGAAGGATACAACAGGCAGTACAAGTCTGATTTTAAACGGAGAAGATGTATCCGGCGGTTTATTGACCGGAGATGTTGATAACGGATATTTTCGTCTGGGAAATATTCTTCAGGAAAATATAAAGATAACATATTATAAAACTTATTTTGATTCTGTCTTCATTTCGACAAACGGAATAATTGGATTTAAAAATAACCCTGCTTTAAAATTATCAGATCCCGGTCATATTACGGAACTTATGTCAAAGCCCGTTCCCGTATTTTCAGCGCTCTGGATGGATATGGATTTTGGTAACGGCGCATCCGCTGAGAACAGATTATGTTATAAAGTTGCAGGTAATCAATTGATAATTACATTCAATAAAGCACCTTTGAAATCCGGCGGAGAAGATGATTATATTAGTTATCAGATAGTAATTGAAACCGGAAATCCTGTCAGTCAAAATTCCAAATTAATAGTTCAGTACAATAAAGATCAGACAGGAAGAACTTTCATTGAGAAATACAACAATGAAGAGCTTCCATTGCATCTGATCGGCATGAAAAATACTTTCAGTAATAATTATTTAATATACAGGTCAAAAGAATCAGCAGGTTTAGCACAGGCAGGACCTTTTCTGAATTCTTCACTGGCTTTGACAATTGGTCCGTCAGACACAGTTTTGGATAACAAATGTTCGAGTCTGAATATGCATGTACTTCTTGAAGCCGGTTACAATGGAGGGGATACAATTGAAGTTTCATTAAGAGATTACAGAGCTCCTTATAAGAAATTTGAATCAAAAAAAGTCTTTTTAAACAGTTCCGGAATCATTAATACAGGCTTTACAATACCTATGATGAATTACAGATATTATTTAACCGTAGATCACAGAAATTCATTGTTTACATGGAGCAGGGAATCAGGTGAAGCATTTTCAGATTATGCGCTCGACTATGATTTTACTGCCGGACAGTCAATGGCATATGGAGGGAATTTAGCAATGTATGAAGACAGGTCTTATATTTACACAGGTGATGTAAACAAAGATGATGTAGTGGACAGTGATGATCTGATCGGAGTTTCAAACGGGATAACCGAATTTTATCTGGGTTACATTCCTGAAGATCTGACACTGGACGGAGTAGTTGATCTTGATGATCTTGTTTTTGTATATAACAATGTTAAGAATTTTGTAATTATTCAGGCTCCCTGATATTGACTAAATTGTTAAAAATTTAAATCCCGGGAAGTTTTTTCCGGGATTTTTTATTTGGTTTATTTGAAATGAAACGATGTCTGAAAGTAATAAAATTCAACTCTGTCCAAAACGTTTTATAGAATTATAGAATAAATTTCAACTATACTCAGATTTACCTTCTTTCTTTTGAA
>JAGQWH010000195.1 GCA_020437545.1 Ignavibacteriota bacterium | reverse complement strand
CAGGACGGAGTTATAGACCTTGATGATAATCTTTACACTTTGAATGATGCAAATCAGTTCATGACAGGCTATGTAAATACAGATCTCAACGGAGATTATGTAGTTGATCTGGAGGATTTAAGTATATCCTTTTATTCAATTTCATATATTGTTGAAGTTGCCAGACCTTATTGATAAAATTTCACATAAATTGAAAAAGTAATCTTGATCAATTTATTGCTAAAAATTTTTATGATAATTAAATCAATATGATATTCCGGAATGTTTTATATAAATTTTCAAAATTTATTCAGATAAAATGACAGCTCACCTTTGTAAATTAATTTCAGATGTTACAGTAATTTCCAATGACAAAGTTTTACTGGTAAGATACAAAGACGGGAATAAGTATGATCATCAGAAAGGATGGTTCCTTCCTGATGATCTTTTGAAATATTCGGAAGACCCTGATGAATCTGCAAAAAGAATTCTGAATGAACAGCTAGGTATTTCAGAATCAAATACCGTTCTGGCTTTTGTAGAATCCTTTACCGGTAATGATCAAAGCTGGCATATTGTGTTTCATTATAAGACAACTGTTGGTAATGATATCAAAATTAATCAATCCGAAGATATCTTGGAATCAAAATGGTTTGACACATCAGAACTCCCGGATAAAAAAGATGTCGCCCATAACGGCTGGGCTTTGTTTACGCTTGGTGAAACTTTTGAGCAGTAATTTATAAATTGAATGTAATTATGTCATATGGTTTTTCTTTTAGAAAAACTATTTTTGTTTAAGATTTAAATAAATTAATCTATAGATCAATAGAATCTTCCTGAATGTCATACGAACTAATACTCTGGATCTCCTTTAATCTGTTCATACTTCTGATGCTTGCTCTTGATCTCGGAGTATTTCAAAGGAAGAAACATATCATATCCGTAAAAGAAGCGCTTATCTGGAGTCTGGTCTGGATAATACTGGCTTTGCTTTTCAATCTGTTTATTTTCTTTGATATGGGAAAAGAAAAGGCAGTTGAATTTTTTACCGGTTATCTTCTTGAAAGATCTTTAAGCATAGATAATATTTTTGTCTTTGTTCTTCTTTTCTCTTATTTCAAAGTTCCGCAGGAGTATCAGCATAAAGTCTTGTTCTGGGGAGTCCTCGGAGCTCTTATTCTTAGGGCGTTACTAATTTTTCTGGGAGTAATACTTATAGCTAAGTTCGCATGGATAATTTATATCTTCGGGGCATTTCTCGTATTCACAGGATTTAAAATGGCACTTCAGAATGATGAACATATTGATCCTGAAAAGAATTTGGTAATCCGCTTATACAGGAAATTTTTTCCTGTCAGTACGGAATATGATAAGGGAAATTTTTTTACAATTAAGAACGGTCAAAAACTCGCTACACCTTTATTTGTAGTTCTGATAGCTACGGAGTTTACTGATCTTGTTTTTGCATTCGATTCTATCCCCGCTATTTTTGCTGTGACAAATGATCCGTTCATAATTTATACTTCTAACATATTTGCAATTCTCGGTCTAAGAGCAATGTATTTTGCGCTTGCAGGAGTGATTGACAAATTTCATTATCTGAAGATCGGACTGTCAATGATTCTTATCTTTATCGGTTTTAAAATGCTGATCATTGATCTTTATAAGATCCCGATAGGATATTCTCTCGGGACTATTGCGTTGATACTTGCAGCTTCCGTGATTCTATCGATTCTGAAACCAAAAAAAGACCTTCAGTAACAGGCAGGGGATCTATTTTTTCAATGTGATCTCATATATTTTTACTTCATTCTTGTCATAAGGATCATTATATAAAAGATCATAACTACCATAAGTAATGTTGTATTCCTTTTTGATCTTTGAAATAAGATCTTCGGGTGAATTATATCTGTCAGAGAGAAATATGATCCTTTTACCCGAAGTCAGCATTCCCTCGAGATCTTTGCTTCGTGAAAGTAAATATAACTGATCATGGATAATATTGCATATTATCTGATTAGGATATAATTCATTTAACTTTTTTTTATATATTACATTCATCCTGCCTGTAAAAGAAGTGCCGAAATGAAGAGCCGTACTTTGATTGATCTCCATATGACCGAAAATCAGAATATCATCTGCATAATTTTTCTTCACGATATCATGAATTATCATTGAATCATCTTTTTCAATAACATTGTCCTCGTATGTAAAGAGGTATTTTCTGAAATTCAATGCAATGGTCATAATGATCAGAACAATCAATACAGTACTGAAACTGACTTTAAATGATTTAAAATTAAAAGCTCCTGTTTTGTATGAAATGTAAACCAGCAGAAATAATACCGGAACAGTAAGCATGAGATAAGAGATCATATAGCGGCTGACATAATGTTTAGCGATCATCAGAGTTCCAGCTGAGATTGCAAGAAATAAACCGGTTAATAACCTGTAATATTTATCAGAGTTGTCAAATAAAATCTCTCCATCCTTTGAGGTTCTTCTGAATTTTATGTATGAATAAACGAGGAAGATAAAGGTAATGAATATGACGAGAGCAAACAATTTCTCAGTTGATATTATAGTCTGTAAATTTGAAATGAACTTAGCCGGATTCAGAATGCCTTCTTCACCACCGCCATACATTCCGCTTTTAAAAAAGAGTTTACCGATCCATTCCAGAAAATACCGGTATTCAACAATTCCTGGAATGAAAAAAATAAAAAAGGAAACGCCGGATAAGAATATCAGGATCAGTTTATGACTGAATTTTTTGAATAGCAAAAGCGGGATCAGTATCAGCGGGAAGAGTATTATCTTTGTGCAGATACCTAATCCCGTTATCATGGAAAATATGATGATATATCTCATATCTTTTTTTCCATCTGCCGAATTCAGATCAATGTATCTGAATGCATAAATAAGCATCAGCATCACAGGCACACCAATGAATGATTCTGAATTCACATCGGAAAACTGCATGAAAACATTTATCGAAATAAACGGGCAAAGCTGCATGAATATCCCCGCATAAATATTTTTATAAATCCTGTAAATATTTAAGCCTAGTAAAAACAGGACAAATGCATTTAGCAATAAAACAGAAAAGTTAACAGCCCTGAGATATATTTCGGGACGGGTAAGCACATCAGTAGTTATGTCAGCTTTCCCGAAGAGCAGATGATAAAATTTTATTATTACTGCGCCTATTACATGCAAAGGAGTGCCGGGATGTTCAACGTGTCCGGCAAATTGTCCTGTTGCAAGATTCAGAAAATTCAATAAATAAACGTAGGAGGGATCGTGGTGATAATTCAGATAATAAGGAGTATAAACATCCGTAAACAGATTTGAAAGAAATATAAAAATAACCGGCAGAATGAGTAGTATAAAAAATGCTTTGGTATTTTTCATTATGCCGTTAAAGGTTTTTGTGAATAACAGATTTATCTTTCTTGTAAACTAATAAAAATTGAAATTAATAGAATTGCAAAAATATCACTATTTTTAACTAACTCTTTACGCAACAAAAAATCTACATTAAAACTTAATCATTAAATTGTTAAATTGAATAAATCAATTTTTAAAAAATTTTAAATTATAAATTATGGGTACTTTACAGGAAACTGACATTCACACAGATAGCAAACCGGGAAAGGATGATTTTCTCCCTTTGAAAAGAATTGATCATCTTGAATTTTATTGCGGCAATGCCAAACAATCCGCATTTTTTTATCAGTATGTAATGGGATTTAAACTTACCGGATATTCCGGACTCGAAACCGGCAATAAAGAGAAAGCCTCTTATCTGCTTGAGCAGGGGAAAATAAGATTTATTCTTTCCACTTCTCTTACAGATGACAATTTTATTGCAGAGCATCATAAAAGACACGGTGACGGAGTAAGGGATATTGCCATGGAAGTGGAAGATGCTACAAAATCTTATGCAGAAACCACAAGCCGCGGTGCTAAAGGCGTTATGGAGCCAACTGAATTCAAAGACGAAAACGGAGTTCTGATCAAATCATCTATTCAAACCTACGGTGATACTATTCATTCTTTTATTGAAAGAAAAAACTACAACGGACTTTTCATGCCGGGCTTTGTCAGCGCTGAAGATAAGGCAGTTAAAGGAATTACTGATGTCGGATTGAAAGCTGTTGACCATATTGTAGGAAATGTCGAACTTGGCAGAATGAATGAATGGGTAAAATTCTATGCCCACACAATGGGTTTCAATCAGCTTATCTCTTTTGATGATAAGGATATTTCTACGGATTATACTGCTCTTATGAGTAAAGTTATGCAGAACGGTTCCGGAAAGATCAAGTTTCCGATCAATGAACCCGCTCCCGGAAAAAAGAAATCTCAGATCGAAGAATACATAGATTTTTATAAATCAGGAGGTGCTCAGCATATCGCTATGTCAACACCAAATATTCTTGAGACTGTTACTGAATTGCAAAGTAGAGGACTTCAATTCCTTACCATTCCTACAACTTATTATGCTGAACTTGAAGAAAGAGTCGGGAAGATCGATGAAAATATTTCCGATCTTGAAAGACTCGGAATACTCGTTGACAGGGATGAAGACGGATACCTGCTTCAGATTTTTACAAAACCTATTGAAGACAGACCTACTGTTTTCTTTGAGATCATCCAGAGAAAAGGCGCAAGAAGTTTCGGAAAAGGAAATTTCAAAGCGTTGTTTGAAGCGATAGAAAGAGAACAGGAGCTGAGAGGCACGCTTTAAGATTTGGGATTCTCGATTTTTGATTTTGGATTTTCCAGTGTTTATTGTTCACTGTGAAGTAATAGGTAAAGTATATCTGAATAAATAACAAAGTAACTTGGAATTTCCAAGTAATACAATTGTGAAAAAATCAAAAATCAAAAATCCAAAATCAAAAATTACAGAGTACCTTTCATATTAAATCATATTAAATCAATTAATGAATTTTACCAAACGAACGCACACATGCGGTGAGTTACGTCTTACCGATGAAAATAAAACTGTTACACTGAACGGGTGGGTATCCAAAAAGAGAGATCTCGGAGGATTATTCTTCATTGATCTCCGTGACAGATACGGGATCACTCAGTTTAAAGTAGCGCCTGATAAAACAGAAATTTATGATAAGGCTTTAAAGCTCGGAAATGAATTTGTAATCTCAGTTACAGGAAAGGTCATTAAGAGAGAGAGCATTAATAAAAATATTCCGACAGGTGATATAGAAATTGACGCTGACAAGCTTGAGATTCTGAATGAATCTGAGATCACTCCATTTGTTGTCGAAGAAGATGTAAAAGCTTCTGATGAATTAAGATTGAAATACAGATATCTTGATCTGAGAAGAAAAACTATTACGGATAATCTGATCTTAAGAAACAAAGTTTACCAAATTGTTCATAAATATTTTGCAAAACATGACTTCGTCGAAATAGAAACTCCCATACTGATGAAATCAACACCTGAGGGAGCGAGGGATTATCTTGTTCCGTCGAGAGTTCATAAAGGAAAATTCTACGCACTTCCTCAGTCACCTCAGATATATAAACAGATATTAATGGTTTCCGGATTGGACAGATATGTACAGATCTGCAAATGTTTCCGTGACGAGGATCTCAGAGCAGACAGACAGCCTGAGTTTACGCAGATAGATATGGAGATGAGTTTTGTCACACAGGAAGACATTTTTGATATGGTGGAGGGAATGTTTAAGGAGATATGGAAAGAAATTAAAGGTATTGATTTGCCGAAATTCAGAATAATGACTTATGATGATGTGATGAGCACTTACGGAATAGATAAACCAGATCTCAGGATTAGATGCACAGACGGAAATGAAATGAAGATCATAAACATTACAGAAACCGTAAAAGGCAGTGAGTTTAAAGTTTTCAATGATGTGATAGCAGACGGCGGAACTGTTGCAGGAATAAAACTCAGCACTCAGGAAGTTTCAAGAAAGATCATAGACGGGCTGACTGAATTTGTTAAGAAACTTGGTTTCGGAGGACTCGGATATCTTAAGTTTAATATAGACGGAACAGTTCAGTCACCTTTGACAAAATTCCTATCCGAAGAAATTATAGCTAATGTTAAATCTGCGTTTGAGGCAAATGACGGGGATACGGTATTTATTTTGAGCGGAGAGAAGAAGAAAGTTCAGACATCACTCGGCGCGCTTAGAATTAAACTCGCTGAAGATTTTAAATTACTGGATGAAACCGGATATGAATTTTTATGGGTAACTGACTTTCCATTGTTTCAGTATGACGAAGAAGAGAAGCGATTCGTTGCAGAGCATCATGTGTTTACAAGTCCGAAAGATGAATACTTAAAGTTCCTTGACAGCCGGGATAAAGATGAAGTCGAGAGTATCCGCGCAAATTGTTATGATCTTGTTCTGAACGGACATGAGATCACAAGCGGCAGCATAAGGATACACAATCCCGTCATGCAGAAGAAAGTTTTTGACATGATTGGTCTGACAGATGAAGAAGCAAAGATGAAATTCGGATTCATTCTTGAGGCATTCAAATACGGAGCGCCGCCGCATGGCGGAGTCGGTATAGGTTTTGACAGAGTGATCGCAGTTCTCTGCGGACTTAAATCAATTACCGATACGATTGCTTTTCCGAAAACTCTTAAAGCATCTTCGCTGATGGATGATTGTCCGAGTGAGGTTACTAAAGAGCAGCTGGATGAACTTGGGATACAGGTCAAGAGTGTATAGAGTGTATAGAGTGTATAGAGTGTATAGAGTGTATAGAGTGTATAGAGTGTATAGAGTGTATAGAGT
>JAGQWH010000194.1:3020-7001 GCA_020437545.1 Ignavibacteriota bacterium | reverse complement strand
AATTATCAACTATCAATTATCAACTATCAATGCTCATGTCCCCCAAGCTCCTCTTTCTTCAGCTCTGACTTCAGATAGAATGCACCTTTCGATACAACTTCATCTCCCGCTTTTATTTCCGATACAGGATAGATCTCAGTGAACCGGTTATCTGAAATTCCGGTCTTAACTAATACCTTTTTAAATACTATTCCAATCTCATCTTTGTGCTCTTTTTCATTATGACCATCTTCATCCCCGTGCTCCGAATGATCATCGATCTTTTTCTTTTCATCTGTTTTAACAAACACATATTTATTTTCTCCTTCAGCTTCAATCGCTGAAACAGGTACTGACATTACACTTTCATCTGTTACATAGATCTTTGCAGTAACGAACATAAACGGGTAAAGCTCCTGTGATGAGTTGTTAACTGTCACCCTTACTTTCACAGACCTGTTAATGTCATCAAAAACTTTATTGACAAATGAGACTTTACCTTCATATATTCTGCCGGGATTCGAGCCGGATTCTATGACAACTTTCTGACCTGTTCTCACAAACTTAAGATCCTTTTCATAAATGCTGAGATCAGCGAACAATGAATTTGTATTCACAATATGAAACATATCTGTTGACGGCTCGACATACTGACCGATAGTGATCATTCTCGAAACTACATTCCCCGATATAGGAGCCGATATACTGTAACTCTTCTGAAGATCGGCAACCGAATCTGTGTAAATATTCTCAAATCTGTTTTTCGAAATTTTATATCCGTTTAATTTCTCCTCGAGTGTTTTATAATTAGCCATTGCTCTCTTATAATTACTCTCTATCTCAGCAAAATTTTTCTTCGAGCCGATATTGTCACTGCTGAGTTTTTGTTGTCTGTCATATTCCTGTTTAGCAAAATCAAAATCATTCTTTGCATTTATATAATCCACCTGCACATTAATAAGATCAGGATTCTCAATGACAGCAAGTGTCTGACCGGCTCTTACAAAAGATCCTTCCTTTACATAAATTTTTTTCACTCTTCCGGGAATGATGCTTCCGACTTTAGACTCATTTTCCTGATTCATCATCAGCTCGCCATTGACCTTGATATAGCCATTGATGTTTCGAGCTTCTATTCCGGAGAATTCTATACCCATTAAATTTATTTGTTCCTGTGTTAAGGCAACTTCACTATTAGTTTCGCCTTCTTCATGTTCATCATGTTTTTCGGTTCCGGTTTCATTATTAACTTCTTCTTTGCTGTTGCATCCTGAGATTACAAAGCTCAGAATTATATTAAAAATTATTAATACTGTTAATTTATTGATTTTATTTTTCATTTAAGATCTCCTGCTGTTAGTTTTTCTAATTTAATTATTGACTTGTTGTAGTTGTATATTGCGTTAAGGTATTGAGTCTGTGTATCGTAGGCAAGATTGAGCGACTGCAGATATTCAACATACCCGATCTCTCCTTCTTCATAACTGATTTTGGATTGTCTGAGAATTTCATCTGTTTCTTTTATCGCTTCATCCTGAAAAAATTTTACCTGTCTCTGATTGTTTTCAAATTCTCCATAAGTTGCTTCAATCTGACTCTCTAAAGACCTCTTCAAACTGATCTCTTCACTCGATGCGATCTGCAATTCATAATCGGACTCCTTGATATTACCAGACTGATCCCACCAAAACCACAATGGAACTCCCAGCCCGACCTCCATTCCCCAGTAGTCATTCTGACCTCCGATCTTTTGTCTGAAGTATTTAAAAGTTATATCCGGTAAAAGCTCACCCTTTGATAATGATTTTTTATTCGAAAATTTTTCCTTCTCAAATTGTAAAACTTTAATTTCCGGGTTATTATTTATTGCAGTATTGATCATAGATGATTTTGATAGTGACACATCTTTATAACTTAATTCTCCCGCAGGTAAAATTTCATAATCAACATTCATCAGATACTTCATCTCAGACTGGGCAGATTTGATCTCAGAGCTGAGATTCTTAATCTCATTTTCAAATTTGATCTTACCTACTTTTGCTCCAAGCACTTCAAGGTTTGATGTTTCGCCTGCCTCATATTTTTTTTGAGCAGTTAAAAGAAAAGCTTCATAGATATTCAGATTACTTTCAGAAGATCTTAAAAGTTCACTCAGAAGCAGAAGTTGATTGAAAGTTAATTTAACTTCATCCTTGAGTTTGTTGATAGATACATTCAGCTCTTCTTCAGCTACACGGATCTGCGAACCTTGTACATCCGATCTCAGAAAGTAATTTGTCGGAAATTCGATTTGCTGCAGAAAACCGATCTTTCTGCTCTCGGCATTACTGAGACTTCCCTGAACTCCTTCATATTCAACAAACAATTCCGGTTTAGGAATGTTAAATGATTTAAGATTTATGGCTTTTTCTTTTTCAATGCTTAACCTGGATGACTTTATTGATTGATTATTCTTTAAAGAAATCTTAATTACATCATCCAAGCTCATTTTGGTTTGAGAAATTACTTCCTTTCCAAAAAACATTAAGATTGTTGTAATTAAAATTAATTTTATTGGTCCCATATTAAATGTTTTAATTATATTTTAAAAGTCTTAGACTGTTTAGTATTACTAATATTGTAACTCCTACATCTGCAAATATTGCCATAACTAAATTACTCAAACCGAACACCGCGAGTATAATAAATATTAACTTGGTTATTATAGCAAATATGACATTTATCTTAATTGTTGAATTTGTTTTTCTGCTTAATCTTATGAAGAATGGAATTAATTTCATGTTGTCGTTCATCAAAGAAACATCTGCCGTCTCAATAGCTATATCTGATCCTGCCGATCCCATTGCTATTCCTATGTCAGCTCTGGCTAATGCAGGAGCATCATTAATTCCGTCTCCAACCATAGCAACATTTCCAAATTGGTTAGATAATTTCTCAATCTCTGCTGATTTATCTTGAGGTAACAATTTGCTTCTTACATCTTTAATTCCAACTATAGAGCTAACATACATTGCTGCTGCATGATTATCACCTGTCATCATTACAGGTGTTATTCCAAGTGATAATATTTCTTCAATTGCTTTTTTACTGTCCTCTTTTATTTCATCGGTAACTGCAATTATTCCTTCCACAGAATTATTCGTACTTAAAACTAACGCTGTCTTCCCCATATTCTGTAATTCTTCTACTTGACTAATTACATTTTCTTTTACTAAATGCTCTTCCGCTATAAATTCCAAACTTCCCAAACAATGGTGAGTATCGGAACAAACTATGCAATCTCCTTTTACACCTTTGCCTGTAACTGATTCAAAATTCTTAACTTCGTGAAAAATTAAATTTTCTGATTTAGCTTTTTCAATAATACTCTCAGCTATTGGATGTTCTGAAAAAATTTCAAAACCCGCTGCACATGCAATTAAATCTTCTTTTGAAAATCCATTAAAAGGAATAATGTCACTAACGATAGGTTTACCAAAAGTTATAGTTCGTGTTTTATCCATCGCTATTATTTTAATCTTTCCCATTGCTTCCAGGTATCTTCCACCCTTGATAAGTAATCCTTTTGAAGAAGCATTTCCAACTGCAGAATAAATTGAAACAGGAGTTGAAATGACTAATGCGCAAGGACAGGCTATTACCAATAATGTCAAACTCATTAACAACCATTCATCGAAATTTCCATTAAACATTAAAACGGGTATTGTTAAAACTAAAATGGAAATGATTAATATTGCAGGTGTATAATAAGATGAAAATCTATCGATGAATTTTTGGGAATCAGATTTTGACTTAGATGCACTAAATGTGAGCTCAATAATCTTTGAGAGAGTTGAATCTTTAGATTCTTTTGTAACCTTAATTTCTAAATAACCTTGCTTGTTCATTGTTCCGGCAAATACATCATTCCCGATTCTTTTATCTATTGCTATCGGCTCGCCTGTAATCATTGATTCATCTACAAACGAACTTCCTTTAATTACTTTTCCATCCAAAGGAATT
>JAGQWH010000194.1:0-3012 GCA_020437545.1 Ignavibacteriota bacterium | reverse complement strand
TATTGCTATCGGCTCGCCTGTAATCATTGATTCATCTACAAACGAACTTCCTTTAATTACTTTTCCATCCAAAGGAATCTTATCTCCGGGTTTGACGATTACAATATTTCCCACTTTGACATCCTCTATAGGAACTTTTACTTCTGAATTTTGTATAGTAGCTGTCTTAGGAAAATCATCTACTAATGCTTGAATTGCAGATTTACTTCTTTGAATCCCGAAATCTTCAAGTGTTTCACCAAGCGTAAATAAAATAATTACTATAGCACCTTCAGGGTATTGTTTTAAATAAAACGCACCGCTTACGGCAATAACCATCAAAGTGTTTATGCTTCTGAAATTAAATTTTATTAAATTTTTTATTCCGCTCAGGATTGTTTTATGACCAATCAAAATACTTATAGCAGCGAAAAACGGTAATTCTATATAATTATTAAAGCGGATATTTAGGATGGATAATATTTCAAAAACCGCAACAATTACTAATGCAATAATTAAATATTTGAACTTTTTATCTAAAAATAAATCTCTCATTGTTTTTCAAAACTATATTCAGGATTTGTATGCTTATTAAATATTCCATAGAGGACAGGCAGCACTATCAGCGTGAGTAAAGTAGAGGAAATTAATCCCCCTATCACTACTGTAGCCAGAGGTCTCTGAACTTCCGCACCCGAGCCGGTTGATAATGCCATCGGTATGAATCCCAGTGACGCAACCATTGCCGTCATTAATATTGGTCTTAATCGGGAGGATGTTCCTGAAATTATTCTGTCATGAATATTTGTAATCCCTTCTTCTTCAAGTCTGTTGAAAAATGCGATCATTACGATTCCATTCAGAACTGCTACTCCAAACAATGCTATAAATCCTATCCCGGCTGAGATACTGAACGGCAGATCTCTAACAACTAATGCAAATATTCCGCCGACTACTGCAAACGGGATTCCGGAAAAAACAAGCAATCCCTGTTTTACAGAATTAAATGTAACAAATAATAATGCGAATATAAAAAATAATGAAACAGGAACGGCTAACATAAGTCTGTTCCTTGCGCTTTCAAGATTTTTAAACTGACCTCCGTATTCTATAACGTATCCGGGAGGGAGTTCAAGTTCGGAATTAATTTTTGATTTAAGCTCATTTACAAAACTTTCAATATCACGTCCCCTGACATTTCCCTGAATTACAATTCTTCTTTTTCCGTTGTCTCTTGTAATTTCAGCCGGACCTTCCTTTACATCAATGTCCGCAAGTTCTGATAACGGTATCATTACATTATCAACAGATGCAACGAGTATATTTTTAATGGAATTAATATCAGAAGTAAACTCCGGATCATACTTGAGCACTATGTCAAATTTCATATCTCCTTCAAATACAACTCCCGAATTCTTTCCGGCGAGCGCAGTCTCGATCACATTATTCACTTCGTCAACATTGATCCCATATTTTGAGATCTTCTCACGGTTGATCTTTATCTGAAGCTGAGGCAGACCTTCTACCTGTTGAACGGATACATCTTCTGAACCCTGCACCGAACTCATGATAGAAGCCACATCATTTCCCTTATTGGAAAGTATCGTTAGATCATCACCAAATATCTTAATAGCAATGTCACCTCTTGCTCCGGATATGAGTTCGTTGAATTTGAGTTCAATGGGTTGTGTAAATGATATCCCGATTCCTGGAACAATTGAAAGCTCAGCCTGGATTTTTTCGATAAGCTCTTCTTTGGTCTCTGCAGAAGTCCATTCATTTTTTGGTTTTAAAATTACTATGACATCACTGAACTCAGGTCCCATAGGATCTGTCGCAAGCTCGGGTGCACCGGTCTTTGTTACAACAGTTTTTACTTCAGGAAATTTTTTCAATAAAATTTTCTCTACCTGAGTTCCTATGTTGATTGATTCAGTTAAAGAAACACCCGGTACCCTTACTATCTGGTAAGCAAGATCTCCTTCATCGAGTTTAGGAATGAACTCTCCTCCAAGCCGTGTGAAAGTGATCAGACTAATTACAAGAATTATTATTGCCGCACTTACAGTGAGTTTTTTATTTTTCAAAGCAAACTCAAGTGAAGGCACATAGATCTTTTTTAATTTTGCCATGATCTTATCTGCGAAAGTTTCTTTTTCGCTCATGTCTCTTTTTAGTATAAGCGAGCACATCATAGGTACGTAAGTAATCGAAAGCAGCAAAGCTCCGACAAGCGCGAAGCCTACTGTGAATGCCATTGGCTTGAACATCTTTCCTTCAATTCCGCCAAGAGCAAAGATCGGAAGATAAACTACTATGATTATTAGAATACCGAATATTGCAGACTTTATGATTGAAGTGGATGAGAAATAAATGGTTTCATCAAATTCTGTTTTGGTGAGCGGATGTTTGTTCAGATGGATCTTAGCTGCTATAGCGACAATCACTGACTCAACTATTATCACTGCCCCGTCAACTATCAGTCCGAAATCTATTGCTCCAAGCGACATCAGATTTCCGGATACATTGAACAAGTACATCATTATAATTGCAAAGAGCATGGACAAAGGGATCACGGATGCTACAATGAATCCCGCTCTCAGATTTCCAAGCAGAAGTATCAGAACAAATATTACAATTATCCCCCCTTCAATAAGATTGGTCTCTACGGTTTTAATAGTCTTATCTATCAGATCTTCGCGGTTATAAAATTCATCTATCGTTATTCCGTCAGGCAGTGAAGGTTTTATTTCTTCGATTTTCGCATGAACATTCTGAGCAACCTCTCTCGAATTGGCGCCTTTAAGCATCATTACAATTCCCGATACGACCTCGCCGTCTCCATCCTGCGTTACACCTCCGACTCTCAGACCTTTTCCGTATTCAATATCTGCAACCTGACTAAGATACACCGGTATGCCGTGATTACCTTTTATAATTATCTTTTCAATATCCTCAATTTTTTCGATAAGTCCGATACCTCTTATAGAATACTGATCAGAATTTTTTTCTATGTATCCTCCGCCTACATTA
>JAGQWH010000193.1 GCA_020437545.1 Ignavibacteriota bacterium | reverse complement strand
CGGATTCAAGATCCGACTTATGATGTTCCCTTAATTTTTTAGCATTCGTAATTGCTGTTGATGTTTTATCTTTTAACTTTTCATACATATCAGAATTTGATTTGTAATAATCAGGAATATACTTTAACAGCTCTTTTTCAATATCCGAATATTTGCTCCACGGTTTTGAAGTGAATTTAAAATGTAGAAGGTACCATATCTCAAAAGATATTGAAGAAAACGCAATATTAATACCATTTGATTCTGCCATAGAAACTGTTTCTTCAAATTTTGAATATGAGTCTTTATCGATCACAATCCAAATGGAATCATATTCATTGTTTTCACTTTTGGCTATTTCCTTTAATTCAATAGCTTCTTCTACAAGCTGCAAAGCTGAATTCTTAGGTCTTTTTGAAATTTGAATGTTCAAAGCTGAAGCTCTTATATCATTCTTAATTCCGGTAAAATAAAGAGGTTCGGTTTTTTCACCTTCACAGATTATCAAAATACGTTTCCTGACATCTCTACTTTGAGTTTTCCGTGGCTTCGGCATCCTGCTCCAGTAAATTTAAATCATTAAATATCGGTAAAGCTCCGAATCTTCCACTTAAGTACCATTTTTCAATTGGCGTATCCTGACGCAGATTGCTGTTTTTAAATTCAATTAATGAATACAAAGTTGTAGCTCCGTATTTATCTTTTTCGGTAAACCAGATCTGATCTCTTCTGAATAATCTGTAATCAAGAACAGTAGTATCGTGAGTTGAAAAAATTAATTGAGAGTTTTTTTTATTTGTATTCTTACTTTGAAAAATTTCTATCAGGAATTTTGTTAAATGAGTATGAAAACTATTATTGATCTCATCCAGTATTAGAGTTCCGCCTTCTTTTAATACTCTATATATTGATCCTAATATTTTATATAATTTTTGAGTCCCAATCGATTCCTCATTTAATTTAAAAGATTCAGTTCCGGTTTTTTTATCACCCACATAAACATCATGAATAAAATCAGGTTTATATTTTAAATCATTATATATGCTAAGATCAGCATCCGGGTTACCAACACTGCTTTTTGTATTTTCCATGATAAATTTTATGAAATGGTCAGCTTCCGGAGAATCTTCCAATCTGTATTGAACTTTCTTTATTCCTGTATCAAACGCACTCAAATAAATTTCAAGCTGTTGAGGAGAAATTAAATTATAATTCATATCTAATGGAAAATCATGATGAAAGCTTCCTTGTATTACGCATAAACTATAAAGTTGAAAATATTCATATATTTTTTCCAACTGCTTATTATTACTATTAGCGCCTTTGGAAAGAAAAAGAACATTCTTCAATAATTGTTTTTCAATGATTTTTTTCTCACCTCGTAAAGAATCTCCGTATTCAATTTCATTTCCCGGTTTGCGGTCAAAGAGTTTTGATTCCTGACCTTTAGGATAATAAAACAAACTTTCATTTAGTATTTCGAACCTGTTATAGCTGATACTATATCTGTATCTGATTTTATCCTTATTGATAAATTCAATCTCCATATTTACAGGATCTGATTTACTTTTTCCATCAAGTTTATAAGGGAAATAATAATTTATTTCTTCATTTAATTTAGCATCAGTGGAATTAAGTATAAATTCCTGCATTACTCTTATTGCCTTTAACAAATTACTTTTACCGGATCCATTAGCACCATATATAGCAGCAAACTTGAGTATGTCCAGCTTTATGTCATTCTTATTGGGGTTGGAAGAATAGTTTTCTTTAAATTCTTTTAAATTAGAAGCAGCTAAACTAAATGTTTGCTCGTTTTTAATTGACTTATAGTTACTTACTGTGAATTCTATTAACATACCCGAAATAATATTAGTTTTTGTTAAACTTTGACAAAATAATAATTAATATCGGTTGAAACAAGAGAAATGTTGATGGAATTTAAAAAGAATTAAACTCTTTGATCTAAAAAGCATAATTCTGATAACTAATATCTTTCATCATTTTTTCATTCCACCCTCGGCGGAGTCTCGCGCTCTTCCGGACTCCGTCGATGCTATAGTTTCAGAAGTACGCAGATGAATCCATCGGGAGAGAAAGATTCAGACTTCAAATTCCGGGATCCCCGCTCTCGCCTGCTGGTTAAATCTTTTACTTACTTAAAAGTATTCAATGCAGGCGGGCGGGGATGACAGTTTTTATTAGAGGTTTTGGTTTTGAAATGTGAATTGAAGCAGAGTTATAATAGCAAGTGCGTTCCCAAACCTGTCCGCTGAAGCGGACTAGTTTGGGAACGAGCAGAAGATCAAAGATCAAAGATCAATTCGCCACGGCGGATCAAATATACAAAATCCAAAATCACCTAATCGGCCGCGGCGGTTCGAAAATCAAAAATCTATAATGCAAAATCAAAAATCAATAAATTCCTAAATTGAATAAAGCATTTATAATGCTTATATTTACGGCAATTAACTAACATTATAAACCTTAGGAGAATCACAAAAATGAGTTTGCTTAAAAGAGTCAGTTTATTAATATTTACAGTTGCAATTTTTTCAGGAACAGTGTATTACATGGGGTGTTCATCAGCAGAATCCACAACCGGAAAACTTGCTTTCCAGCAACAGGATTACATTAAAGCAGAACAGGAATTGAAAAAAGGTCTTGCTATCGATACACAGGATGACGAAGGATGGTATATGCTCGGATATTCTCAGATACAGCTTGGTAAGCTGGATGAAGCAAAAAAATCATTTGCAAAATGTCTTGCAATATCAAATTTATACGGTGACAAAATAGTAGCACTATGGGTTGATAAATATAACAGAGGAGCTAAAGGTTTTCAGAACGGAATCGATGCAGAAAACAATAAGGATATGTCAGGAGCTAAATCTTTCTTTCAGGACGCATTGCTTGATTTCCAGGCATCAGCAGCTATTATTCCTGACAGTCTGAAATCATTGAGCGCAGTAGGTCAGACCTATCTTGCTTTAGGTGAAAAAGAAAAAGCACTTGAAATTTTAAATGAAATAGCAGCAAAATCAACCAATCCTGAAGATGCAGTTCTTGTAGCAAAGGTATTATTTGAATCAGGTCTTGCAATGATGCAGCAGAATACAGTAGAGCCTGCAATCGGAACTTTCAAAAAAGTTATGACCATTCCGCATCTTCCAAAAGATAATCCATATTACGAAACATCTGCCTATAACCTTGCTCTTGCTTTGGCAAAATCCGGTGAAGACATGAGGACAAAAGATGAAAACAGTAATTATAAGGAAAGATTTTCAGAAGCGCTTGTTTATCTTGAGCCTCTTTCAGTTAATCTGAAAAAGAAAGATCTCGAGCCTCAGGTCTGGGAATTACTTGTTACTGTTTATGCAAATCTCGATATGACCGATAAAGCGAAAGATGCTCTGGAAAAAAAGAATTCATTACAAAAATAGAAAAATATAGTGCAGAATAATCAGACACCAACAAATACTTCAAATTCAGGAAGATTATTCTGGGGGATTTTTATATCACTTTTCATAATAGCAATTGTATTTGCCGGACTTAGTTTTTTGTATTTTGCAAAAGTAGCTTCATCATCCGGAGATACATATTATGAGACCACCGGTTCGGGTAATGGTAAGATCGCAGTTGTAGATCTTGATTTTACGATTTTATCTTCCGGATCTATAGTAAGACAGTTCAAGAAATACGGTGAAGACAATTCGATAAAGGGCATCATACTTCGTGTCAACACACCCGGCGGCGGCGTAGCAGCTTCACAGGAAATGTATGAGATGATAAAGAGTGTACGTGATGCAGGAAAGCCGGTTATAGTTTCCATTAGTTCACTCGGAGCAAGCGGGGGATATTACGCAGCATGCGGAGGAAGTATAATTGTAGCTGACGGCGGTTCACTGGTTGGAAGTATTGGTGTCATCATCAATCTTACCAACTTTAAGGATCTTGCTGAAAAGATCGGAGTTTCACAAACGATCATAAAAAGCGGAGAATTAAAAGATGCAGGAAATCCACTGAGAGAAATTAATGAAAAAGATAAAGAATATTTTCAGGATATAGTCGATGATTCTTTTGAACAGTTTCTTGAAGTTGTATCAAAAGAAAGAAAGATGAATATGGATACATTGAAGATTTATGCAACAGGAAGAGTATTCACCGGAAGACAGGCAAAGGAGATCGGTTTGGTGGATTCACTCGGAACTTATGAAGACGCTGTCAGGATTGCCGGCAGAATGGCAGGTATTGAAGGTGATCCGGTTATTGTCAAGGAAAAAGTAAGATTATCATTTGTAGAAAGGATGATAGAAGGATTTTCTAATAATGAGATAAAATCAATAAAGGAAGACCTTAAAAATGAATTTATTAATCAACCTCTTTTACAATATAAATTTGAATATTAATTATAACTTTTTATTGCAATGACCAGAGCTCAAATCGCTGCTAAAATTTCGGAAGAGACCGGATTAAGTAAGAAAGAAACAGAAATAGTCGTAGAAGGTTTTATATCATGTGTGATCGAATCGCTGAAAAGAAATGAATCAGTGGAGATAAGAGGATTCGGAACCTATAAAAACAATGTTAAACATCCGAGGATAGCTAGAAATCCTAAAACCGGAGAAAAGATATCACTCGGAAAAAGATTTATTCCGATGTTCAAGGTTTCAAAAGAATTCAAGAAAGTTGTACAAGATGAATTAACCAAATAATTTTTAACAAATAAATAACTATCCAGAAAGGAAACAGACTAAATGCCTTGCGGTAAAAAAAGAAAAAGAGCTAAAATGTCTACTCACAAGAGAAAGAAAAGGCTCAGAAAAAACAGACATAAAAAGAAAATCAGATAGATTTTTTATAAATCCCGTCAGATCTCTGATCTGACGGGATTGTTTGCTTTAAGACCACTTCTTTATCAGATCAATTACTTTATCTTTCCCGAATATCTCAGCAATCAGCGGAAGTTCAGGTCCGTTCTCACTTCCTGTCAATGCAATCCTCAAAGGTTTGAATAACTGTTTACCTTTTATGCCGGTTTCTTTCTGAACTTCAGACAGAATGGTTTTATAATTTTCAGGATTAAGCGAATCAATTGCTCCGAACTTTTCTATTAATGCTTTGAATACAGTTTTACTCGTTTCAGCTTCAAGTATTTCTTTAAGATTCTCGTTTTCCAGCGCTATTTCCTTCTGAGTAAAAATCTTTAACTGATCAGGAATTTCATCCAGTTTATTTAAATAAACTCTTATAGCCGAAAGAATCTTTTTTGTCGTTTCAATATCATTCGTATCAATTCCGGTATTTTCAAAATAGGGAAGTGACAGTTCCGTAAGTTTATCGAGATCATAATTCTTTATGTAAGCATTGTTCATCCAGTTGAGTTTGTCAATATTAAACACAGCGCCTGAAGACTGAACTTTCTCAATGGTAAATCTCTTTATAAGTTCATCCATGCTGAAAAACTCCTGCTCCTCTCCTTCACCCGGATTCCATCCGAGCAGAGCCATGAAATTTATCAGCGCTTCCTTCAGATAACCTTTTCTCAGATAATCCTCGACTGCTACGTCTCCCTGTCTTTTGCTGAGTTTTGTTTTATCCTTATTTAATATCAGCGGGACGTGAGCCATCTCAGGCACTTCCCAGCCCAGCGCTTTGTATAAAAGAATATGCTTTGGTACAGATGTAACCCATTCCTCACCTCTGATAATGTGAGTGATATTCATTAAATGATCATCGACCACATTTGCAAGATGATAAGTCGGGAATCCGTCAGATTTCAGTAGTATCTGATCATCAATATTATTTGTTTCAATTTTAATTGTACCTTTGATAAGATCATCAAATTTTACTTCTTCATTGAGAGGTACTTTAAGTCTTATGACATATGGTTTACCGCTTTTGATATTTTCCTGAACTTCTTCTTCACTTAGATCTCTTGCTCTTCTGTCATACATTGTCTGCCTTCCTTCAAGCTGCTGAAGCTTGCGCATTTCATCGAGCTCTTCAGGAGTATCAAAAGCATAATACGCAGCGCCTTTTGCTATTAGTTCGTCACAATATTTTTTATAGATATCAAGTCTCTCCGACTGATAATAAGGACCTTTATCTCCGCCCTGCAGAGGACCTTCATCAAAGTTGATATCGAGAAGACTCAGATTTTTTATTAAATTCTCAACTGCTCCTTCTACTTTTCTTGACTGATCTGTATCTTCAATACGCAGAATGTTTTTTCCTCCGTAATGTCTTGCAAACAGCAGATTAAAAAGCGCTGTCCTTAATGAACCTATGTGTATGAACCCTGTCGGAGACGGAGCAAATCTTACTCTTACTTCAGATTTCGTATCTGAAACTTCATTTGAATTTTTTTCCATTTATTATTAATAGTTAATAGTTGTTTATGATAATTACAAATTCACCTTTTGTTTTAATGTCTCTTTCGATCAATGTTTTAACTTTACCTCTTATTACCTGTTCAAATTTTTTTGTCAGTTCCCTTGAGATGCTTATCTCTTTATTACCAAAAAATTCGAGTATATCTTTCATTGTTTTATAGATCCTGTAAGGAGATTCAAAAATGATCAGAGGCATTTTGACACCGGATAGCTCTTCAAGCAATGTTCTTCTACCTTTTTTCTGCGGGAGAAATCCCTGAAAATAAAATTTCTTTGGAGAAAATCCAGACAATATAAGCGAATGTATAAGTGAGCTGCAACCCGGTACCGAGACAATATCTATTCCGCTTTCAATGCATTTTCCCACAAGAATATTTCCCGGATCAGAAATGCACGGTGTGCCGGCATCTGAGACCAGAGCCACAGACTTTCCCGACCCGATCTCATTTATTACATGATTAGCTTTTCCTGATTCCACGTGTGAATAATAACTCATGGTTCTGTTCTTAATACCGTACTGCTGTAAAAGAAAATTCGTATTACGGGTATCTTCAGAGGCTATCAGATCGCAGTTTTTCAGAACATTTATTGCCCGGAATGAAATATCCTCAATATTGCCGATAGGAGTGGAAACAATGTAAAGA
>JAGQWH010000192.1 GCA_020437545.1 Ignavibacteriota bacterium | reverse complement strand
CCAAGACTTTTAACATTTGCACCAAGACTTTTCATATTTGCACCAAGACTTTTCATATTTGCACCAAGACTTTTCATATTTGCACCAAGACTTTTAACAATTGCACGAAAACTTTTCACATTTGCACGAAAACTTTTCACATTTGCACGAAAACTTTTCACATTTGCACGAAAACTTTTCACATTTGCACGGAATATTTTCACATTCACACGGAATCAGGTTAAAATCTTAAGGCAATTTATACATTTCTCTGTGTTCCGGTTTCTTTTTAATCTGCTTCAGGAAATTCTTATTATAATGTTTCCTGATCTGCCGGTCAGTTCTTTTAACTAACATGCATTCATGAAATGCATGATTCATTATATATTTCTGATGAAATGAAGATCTTTATATCAGAGAAAAGTAATATTAATCACTCTTTATATTCAAGATATTCCAGCAGATCTCCCGGCTGACAATCAAGTACTTTGCATATTGCTTCGAGTGTGCTGAATCGGACTGCCTTAGCTATTCCGGTCTTAAGGATAGAAAGATTTGATAATGTCAGATCGACCTTTTCCGAAAGTTCGTTTAATGACATTTTTCTTTTTGCCATCATTACATCGAAATTAACTAAAATCGGTATAATTTATTACAATTTGAAGTAATCCGGTCACTATGTATAATTTCTTCCGGTTTCTGATCTGCTTCTCAAAACGAATACTATGTGTCCGGTTATCTATTCTATAAATATTATTTCTATCCCTCTATGATGGGCAGGATCAGTTGCAGATTTAAGTTCTGAAATTAGATCGGATATAACAGGAGGCTGCATAGGAAATTTATGTTTTTCAAGTAAACTTTTCAAAGCAATGTTAATCTTTTCTTCTCCTATAAGCTGATATAGTTCATACATTTTTACTAATCCTTTATTATAAATCACATTACTGTTCTCAGGATTTGATTTATACAAAGACTCTTCTCCGCTGAACGCCTTACCGCTTTCATAAATTTCCTTATGCAGAGCTGCGATCTCTTCAAGCTTTTCAATAACGTGAGCATTTTTATACAACATCATCTCAGTATATTGCGCAAGTGTCTCCGTAAGTACGCCGCTTCCTTCCCGGGTATCCGGTTTAAGCTGAGCATTACCCCACCATTGATGTGACAATTCATGTCCTGCAAGTTCATTTATAATATCCTGCTGTTTGTCTGCTTCCAAATTCAAATGCATAAATTTTTCATTTACAAAAATGGCAGCCGGATAAGCTGTTGCACCAAATCCGTTTGTGAAGCTGCTTATCTCAGCAAACTTAATACTTTTATAAGGATATTTACTAAAGTTAACTTCGCAGTACTCTAAAGTTTTTTTTATCTGCTCTGTTAAATGATCAATATTCTGAAAATGGTTTTTATAATATAAAACTTCTATCCCGATGTTTTTGTAAAAGGATTTCTTAATTTCATATTCCGCAGATGAAACTGCAAATCTGAAAGGAATATCATTTAACTTATAATGAAAATAATTACGGTTATCCTTTTTAAATGAATTTATTAACTCCCCTACTGAAACAGCTGTTTGATCTCCGGAAGTCGAAATCAGTGCATCAAAATTTATGAATTCATAATTGTAAGGCTTAGTCAATGGAGCATCTGCTTTAATTATTGAATTTGCTACCGACATTCCCCTGGCTTCCCTTTCATTTTTATCTTCAATTTCCATATCTGAATTATAGCCAATTCCGGGGAAATAATTACTGATTCTCATAAACGCTCCGTTACCTACAATAGCATTAAAAGACTCGTGACCTTTCAATGGTTCGATCATGTATTCAAATTCAAAATTTAAAATTATACTATCTCCGGGAGACATTTTTTCATTTGTTTCAAATAAATATTTGTGAAATTCTTTATTCAGATCAACCAGCTTTAGTTCATTAGACATTAAATTAACATCACTAAGATTTTCATTTGTATAAATCATAATATTATTGATACCGGATGTTGATTTATTTATTAAAGTGTAACTTCCATTAACAGTGTATCTGTTGTCTTCAGGATACAGATCAATAATAGTTCTTACGTCTGTAATTGTGGGTTTAGGTAAATTTTTGTAATGACCAAATCTTTCTTCATAAATTTGCATCCGGTCAAGTCGATCTGATTTTGAATCAACATTACTATTCTTAATAATAAAATAACCGGAGAAAGCCAAAATTAATATTGGCAGCAATAATAAAAATATCTTCTTCAGATTCTTTTCCGGTCTGAATTTTCTGAAAGTTAAATTTAAATAATTATTGTAAAACAAAACTGCAATTATACTAAGGATCATCACTATAGAAATGCTATAGATCATTTTTATTAAAAATGCCTGTGGCAAATATCCGAATCCATTCATGTCGCTGTAAATATCTATCGAATAATTTGCAAATTGAATCAGCGGAAATGAAACACCAATTACTTTTGCAAGTGAAGTGTTTGTAAATATTAAAAATACGAATGCCGCCGAAAGAGCTATATATTTGTTTCCAATAATATACTGCAATGAAATGATCAAAAGTCCGCAAAGCGCTGATGGCAAACCTATAAAATATAATAATTGAAAATAAATTTTCCATTCTATTAACGGATGATCATATATTATCTGAAATGTTATAGATTCAATAATACAAAAAATTATTAAAATAATAATTATACTGATCAGAGTAAAAAATTTTGATACAAATAAAGCTGCAAAAGAAAACGGCGTTGTATTTTCAATATTTAAAAAATTTACACTCTTAGCTTTCCAGACAATCTCGCTTCCGTAAAACAGAATAGCCACAGTAAGTAAGAATGGTAAAGTTGAAAGTATTGTTTTTACCATCAACGGACTTGAAGCATAATTCTCCGGTAGTCTGATACCTCCATCAATAGCGCCGTATATTTCCATTCCCATAACAAACAATATTATAAATATCAAAACTACAAATGGAATACTTTTTATTGTTGATAAGAGATCAATTTTCAGGAAGCTGAAAATGGTCTTTCCGAAATATGAAATTCCTTTTGTTAAAGTTTCAGTACTGTTATAAATGTATTTATTCAGATCAGGTGAGACTGTAGTCAGGGATCTTTTCCGGTTATTTTTTGAAACTCTGAATCTGTAAAATTTTAAAGCAGTTATAAGTAAAATTGATCCAAACAATAAAACTGCCAGTCTGTTAAATAAAAAATTTCCGGACAGATTCGTCATGACTGTATTACGATTAAATGCTGACCAGTGATGTGTTTGTTCAAAAAATGCAGCTATACCAAATGGATCCAGTAATGCAGCAATCTGCATTGCGCTTTCTGATACCGGTAAAGCGCCGGCCATTAACGGTGAATTGGAGAAGATCGACATAATCATATAAAGCACATAGATACCTAATCCACTCAGATAAATTAAAAGTTTGTTTTTGCCGAACCATGAGGCGCAGGAAACTATTACTGTGCATAAGAAAATATTTGGGATTACTAAAACAAAAAAAGAATGAAAATAATAGATTAAATGAAATTCTCCCCATAATTCGCTGTTGTCCATTCTCATTAAATGACCGGCTATATATCCTGTAAGAAATAATGAAAACGTCAGGACTGCAACTCCAAAAACAATTAAGAATCTGCTTAAAAGATAATTGCCAACGGTTATTGGTGTTGTATATAATATCTGTTCGAATCCATTATCTTTTTCTCTTAACAAACTTTGCGATGATATTAAAGTTATAGGAATAAGAGCTGTTAAAGAAAATAAACCGAAAATAAAATTAATGGCATAAGGAGAATTGTAAGTAATATTCGGGAATGAAATGCGCGCTGCTGATCCAACTAAAATGCCAAGAGCTAAAGATGACAAAAGCATAATGTAAAATGAAAATTTTCTGATATATAATTTCCATTCAAAGAAAGTTAAATGTTTAAGCATGATAATTTTGATTTTTGTAAAGTTGTGAAATAAACATCTTCGAGATCAGCGCGGGCTTCACTAAATCCATTCACAGGATCTGTCTCCGAATATACTTTTACGCTTAATCTACCTGCCTGAAGCTGAGTGGAAATTATGTTATAATTATTTTTGTACATTTCAAGATCTGCTTTATCAATATTTTTTTTCCATATCTTCCCGTTAATTTCAGAGATGAATATTTCAGGATTTCCAAAGAGCTTCAATTCACCTTTGTCAATAATCGCCATATTTGTACATAGATCTTTTACATCTTCAACAATGTGTGTAGAAAGGATCACAATTTTATCTTCACCTATCTCGCTTAACAAATTATTGAATCTGTTTCTTTCTTCGGGATCAAGCCCGGCTGTAGGTTCATCCACTATCAGTATTGACGGATCTCCCAGCAGAGCCTGCGCAACACCAAATCTCTGTCGCATTCCACCCGAAAAAGTACTGACATCTTTTTTATAATGTTGCATTAGATTAGTTTTTACAATCAGTGCCATGATATGTTCTTTTCTTTTATGCCTGTCACCAATTCCCTTTAGAACTGCAATATGGTCAAGCAGATCATATGCAGAAATATTCGGATAAACTCCAAAATCCTGAGGAAGATATCCCAGTTGCTTTTTTATAAATTCCGGATGTATTAAAATATCAGTTTCGTTAAAAATAATACTTCCGTTGTCCGGAAGTTGTAACCCGACAATGGTTTTCATAAGAGTTGATTTGCCTGCGCCGTTTGGACCAAGAAGTCCAAACATACCATTTTCAATTTCCATCGAAATATTGCTTAATGCTTTTACTTCATTTGAATAAGTTTTTGAGAGTTGTGTTATAATAAGTGTATTCATAATAATTAGTTTTTTGAATAGAGATATCCCTGCTCACATTGTGAGTATTTTTTTAAAAAATATATTTTAGTTGAATTATTCTTTTTCTACAAATTCGAGAATGTCACCAGGCTGACAGTTCAGCGCTTTGCAAATTTCTTCAAGAGTATTAAACCTGATCCCTTTAGCTTTGCCGGTTTTCAGTATTGATAAATTTGCCGGAGTTATACCGAGTATTTCCGCAAGCTCTTTACTTTGCATTTTTCTTTTAGCAAGCATTACATCTACGTTTACTATTATTGGCATAATTTATATATAGAGATCCTGTTCGTTTTGCAGATTCACTCCCTGACTGAATATAGCAGCAAGAAAGTAAGAAAATATTCCCAGAATAAAATGAATTACAGCGACAACGATGAGACCTTCTTCTATCTTGTCGGAAAAATTATCAGCAAGTATAGTGTTAACAGGTAATATGAAAATATTTATTATGCAAAACCATTTTAATTGTTTTACTCCGTATTCGGTAAATAATTTTGGCTGCCGGAATGCATTAAAGACATTGCTTAGAAGTAAGAAAAATAAACCGTAGAATCCGAGAGGGATCAGAAAATTAAATATTTTATAACCCCAGCTGTTTTCCCCGTTCATAAACTTCGTTTCAGTAAAAGGGTAACACACAGAAAAACTTTTTCCTCCGTCAAATAAAATATAACTCCACTCTGTTATTATAGATAATGCAGAATATAATGTGACAATAATATATGCGATGGCTAATAATCTAGCCGGATAAAACAGAATACTTGATATTAATTTTACTTTTTTCATTGTGAACAAAATTAATATTCTTTCTGTTAAATAGCAAGTTATTATTGTTTTACGATAATTACTTAAGGATTTTGTCAGAGGTTATGCTCATTCTAAATCCGTTTTCGCGAATCGTTTGGGAACGCACTTGCTTTGGAAACTCCGTTTCCATCATCTTTATATCAAAGAGCTTATTTTTAAATCTAAGATCTGACTAAACTAAAAACTCCAAATCCCCAATCCATCCAGATGCTTCACTTTATGATACATCAATGCAGCCGTTATACACTTTTTCAGTTCAGCTTTCGGGATCTTATCATTCATATTAAAAATTATTGCTCTGTTATCTTCGAATTCAAATTTGTCTTTAAATACTTTTCTGAATGTCGGAACAAGTTTGCTTGTGCATTTGAAATACATAGCATACTGATCCGGATCATTTTTCTTCCGGTCTATCCTGATTGTACTTCCGGTTTTAGAAATATAACTTGGTTCTCCCCATTTCAACGTTTCCTCCAGTTCGGCTATTTCCGGAATTTCGTTTGCTGTTTCAAGGATAAGATTCCGGAGGTTTAATAATTTCTTGCGGACGGGTTCAGGATAGTTATTGAATTTGATTTCGACTTCGGGGTTTGAAATTAAATGCAGGTTTTTCATATGTTATAATTAATCTGCGGTCGCTGTTTTATGTTAACATCAGGAAATCGAGATTTCTTCTTACAAAATTTTACAGGCAAATCTTATCCCAACTTCCTTTATAAATCCAAAATCATTTATACACTTTATATTCATACAAAAAATTTTGAAGCAACAGTCTCTTCAGAAATTCGAGCCGATTCACTTGCCCATTTAAAAACATTTGGAGTTATGTATGCTTTTTCTGCCATTGTGAATTTGATGAATGAATTAAGTTTTATTTTGTAAGCTCAATTAACAATTCAAAATACTTAATACAATAAATTATACCTATTAACTTTTGATTGGCGATTTATTTGCTATCATTCATCTTAGTTTAGAATCGCTTAACCAAGGGGTTATAAATAAATTAAGTTTTTTATATAATTTATTAATGCTAAATTCTTTTCAAATGAAAACTTCAATTATAAATATCGATCCGGAAATTATGAGCGGTGCGTTGGTTTTCAGAGGTACACGTGTAACTATTAAGACTCTCTTTGATCATCTTAAAAATGGTAAAACACTAGATGATTTTCTTGAAGGATACCCTTCGGTTACAAAGGAAAATGCGCTTGAAGTTCTGGAACTTGCGAAGTCTATAGTTATCTCAGAGAAAAAGCTTACTTTAGTAGATGAAGATACTAATTGATGAAAATTTTCTAGTTATGGAATTAATGGAAAAAAATTAATTTTGCTTAATAAATAATTCTAAACAACAAATATGAAAAAACTTAAATACCTCCCTGTTATTTTAGTAGCTTGTTACATTTTATATTCTCTCGGATTCAATACAATAGAAAGCCAACTTTTTGAT
>JAGQWH010000191.1 GCA_020437545.1 Ignavibacteriota bacterium | reverse complement strand
TTAACCAATTAACCAATTAACCAATTAACCAATTAACCAATTAACCAATTAACCAATTAACCAATTAACCAATTAACTAAGGTCTGATCCTGTTCGGTCTTCTCGCAAACGGAATAGCCTCTCTGATATGATCGAGATTACATATCCAGTTAACGGTTCTCTCAATTCCCAATCCAAAGCCCGAATGCGGAACACTTCCGAATCTTCTCAGATCAAGATACCACTGAAATTCCTCAAGCGGAAGATTATGCTCTTTGATCCTTTTTTCAAGCTCTTCAAAATTATCTTCCCTCTGCGATCCGCCGATGATCTCACCGAATCCTTCAGGTGCAAGTACATCAACTCCCAGAGCTATCTTTGGATTATCCGGATCACGTTTCATATAAAATGATTTTGCTTCTGCCGGCCATCTGTGAACCATTACAGGTTTATCAAATTCTTCCACAATAGCTTCTTCCTGAGGCGCTCCGAAATCTTCTCCCCACGGAAATGGTCTGATCTGCTCTTCACCTTTTTCTGTCATTCTGATCAGAGGTATATCCTTCTTATTAAGGATCTCAATAGCTTCATCATATGTAACTCTCGGAAACGGTTTCTTCACTTTTTCAAGAGCACTGACATCTCTGCCTATCTGTTCGAGTTCGGCTTTACAGTTTTTCAGAACTCTCTGCACCACATATTCAAGAAAATCTTCAATTAAGTCCATATCGTCATCAATATCATAAAATGCCATCTCGGGTTCCATCATCCAGAACTCTGTGATGTGTCTTCTCGTCATCGAATTTTCCGCTCTGAATGTAGGTCCTAGCGTGTAAACTTTCCCGAGTGCCATTGCTCCTGCTTCTGCATAAAGCTGACCGGATTGTGAAAGATATGCTTTTCCCAGATCGAAATAATCGGTTGCAAATAAAGTAGATGTTCCTTCGCATGCATTGGGTGTAAAAATAGGAGTGTCAAACAATATGAATCCGTTGTTATACATATAATCCCTGATAGACTGTATGATCTCATTTCTGATCCTTAAAATAGCAGCTTGTTTGCTTGATCTAATCCAAAGATGTCTTCTGTCCATTAAAAAATCAACTCCGTGTTCTTTTGGAGTGATAGGATAAGGTTCTGAAATATTTATTATCTCAAGATCCTTGATCTGCAGTTCATATACATTATCTTTCTTGGGGTGTTTTGTAACAGTTCCGGTTACTTTCAAAGAAGATTCCTGTGTTAGTTTTGAAAAATCCTCCCATACTTTTTCGGGTACAACACTTTTTACCACTACCCCCTGAATAATTCCTGTACCATCTCTAAGCTCAGGGAACATGAGTTTCCCTGATGAACGAATGTTGTACAACCATCCCTGTATCGTCACGTCCTTATCAACGTAATCCGAAATTTTGTTAATATAAACTCTTTCCATTAAAATGATTTTTTAATTAATTTTTAAATTTTTGAATGGCTTAATTTAACTAATATGCGGGTTTAAAGAAATTCAGATATTAAACTGTTTTGAAGGAAAAATTATCAGGCATTACTGCATACAAGCCTGTCCATAGGATTTTCGATCTCCATATATTCCTTTGTCACTGAGGGTGTCTCAAAACCATTATCCTTCCCAAACCCCCAGACTGTCCGAAAACGCTTTTTTGCCTCAAAGGCTCGAAGACTCTATGGGAAAAAAATTTAAAAAAATAACTTCTTTGAACCTTTGATCTGCCGCGGCGGATTAGAGGCAGAGTAATTGGAATTGTATTTAGGCAGTCTGAGAAAGTATATCAGAGTACGGTTAAAATCCAATCAATAATTTTATAAACCGTTTTGAAAATATATGGAGGTATCTTGATTAAATATTATTTATTCTTTCTCTGCAAGCGGCGGGGAAATTAACCTTAAGCGATTAAATTTAAATCTTCATCTTTTTGTCCTGGATCTATTGTGGTTAGAAAGCATGTATCATCTTATCAAAAGCATTTTCCTGATCTCACTAATACCATTGACTTCGATTTTATAATAATAAACTCCGCTCGGTAAATTTTCTGCTTTAAATTCCACGGAATATTCCCCTGCATTCTGATCCTCATTAATTAAAGTAGAAACTCTTTTACCCAGTGCATCGAAGACTTTCAGCACTACATAACTATTTTCCGGTAATGAATATCGGATCTTTGTAGCCGGGTTAAATGGATTCGGATAGTTCTGAGCTAGATAAAAACCGTTAATCAAGAAATTATTATTTGAATAATCATTCAGAACATCAGTCATGTATGATTCCGCTAATTCAGTTCTGTCACCGTTCTTTCTTTCCCAAATGGTTTTTATCCTGTAAAAGCTCTGATAAAACAGCGGGCTGCTCACATCAAATGAAGGGATTGAGTTTGTATCTCCGAGATACAGATATTTATACTGAGGATTAGTATTGAAAATACTCGGTCTGTTGATAAATGTAAAAACCAGCGAATCTGATCTTATTGATAAAGCGTTGAAGGTCGTGAAGAAATAAAATCCGGCATCCTTTATAATCCCCATACTTGATCCTTTACCGTAAAGATGCTTGCCGGGAACATTCATTGTAACCATATCGATTGAAAATTGTCCGTTTACATAAAATCCTAATATGTGTTTCGTATTCAATGTATCATATGAATAAGTTGCATATTCCCTGCTCTCAAATGTTGAAGAAAGATTATTCTGAGAATTCGGCTGATAGATCTCAATCTCGCTATTCCAGCTAATGGGGGTTTGTTCATAAAACAACCTCTGGAAAAGTTTCGAATGAGAGCTCTGAGATTTCCCTGAATAAATTACCCCTAACATGGAACCTGTAGTCCCTTTGCCGATGACGGGTCTGGAATATTCGTATGATCCTTCAGCAACTAATGTATCATTATCCCATATACCTGTCGAAGTCTTATATCTTTTAAATCTGACGGAATTATTTCTAATGTATGAGAGATAATAATAATTGTATTCTACCGGTGCGACATTATTATTAAGAATACAGGGATAAGTTTCATCACTTAAAGTTGAATCGAGCAGAACCGGATCTGACCAGTTATTGTCACCGGTGTTTATAGAGTAATACAGATCCCAGTTGCCGCCTGCATTTGACTGCCAGACTATCATACTGCCGCTTATAGCAGGATTTATATTGAGTGCGTTTGAATTGTTTGTAATAACAATTTCTGCGTCATAATTTGCATACCATGATTTCCTTACAACTATATCTGACACCGAGCCATTGTGCCGCTCATATACCAGCCATGTATTTGAAGAATAGCCGCTGCCGGTATTTTTGAAAACAGGGTTTTTGTAATCATAGACCGGCGAGGATACTACTGTATTAACTGAATCATAGAAATGTATCTGAGCGGATGTATTATTGAATAAAGTCAGGAAAGAAATTATAAATAAAACCATTAAAGTCATCTTATACATAACAGTGTTATTTAGGTTGCCAAAAAACTAAATTATTCTTTAAAGTAATACAATGCACAATAATTTACTTTTGTACACACGCATTTAAACAAATTAATTACTAAATTCTTCCAGTTTTTCTATCAGCCAGTATTTATTTACCATGACATCTTTAAGCATGTCTTTTCTGATAAGTTCTAACTCTGATATATCTTTTGATTCTTTAAGTTTAAAAAGAGCATTCGTATAACTGAGAAATTTCATATTGCTTTCCCTGTAGCTTTTCGATACGGATTTATTTTTTGACAGAAAATGCTTGTGAGAATCCTGTAAGAACAGAAACATCTCAAAATCATTTATTTCATAACTTATAATTATCTGAAGATTCTTCAGAAAATATTTCATCTGGAAAGTATCTATGTTTATCTTTCCGATGTAATCAAGCGATTTATCAAATTCATTTTTTGCATAATGGAGAAATGCCTTGCTGTAGATCATTGAATTTTCCTGAAGATCAGGACTCATCTTAGAAATAAATTCTTCTGTCATTTTTTCTATAAATTCAGGTTCTTTCAGATAACCTGCCAGTTTTACAGACAATAAATACAGTGAAGGGATTACCTTGCCGTTTTCTGCAAGGAATATATTCTTTTCTACAAGATGTCTGATCAATTCAAACAACTCTTTATTCTTATTGATATTAGCTGTATCCCTGCAGTTATCCAGCGCGCTGCCCATACAGGCGTATAATCCGCGCAGAGCTGATTCAGAAATATATTTATCATTTTCAAAAAGTGCTTTTTTAAGATCGAAATAGTAATCCGTTTTGTCAGGATTCATATAACATTTCATGATCCTGAAAAAAATGTTGGCCATTTTGTAATCTTTTTTCGGACCTTTATTAAGAGATTCAATATATTTGTCCAGTTCAGTGTTATTAAAAATCGTTTTTGAGAACACCTTTACAAAATCATTATCCGGCTTTTCATTTAATTCGGATTCGCTGATGTAAACGCCGTTGTAATTGTTGCTGAACCCGGACATAAATTCCAGTATCATTAATTCTGCAATATCTGTTGCTATAAACCTGGTTTTAAGTTTTGGGTTAATAGCTTCAAAATAGAATTTTATTTTCATCACCTCCAGATGGTCTTTATATAAATTATCGTGAAACTTAGCCGAAAGAATTTTATTTTTCTCATATCCTGAATATTTAGCAGTAAAAATATTATCCAGATGCTTCTCATATAATTTGTTTAAAAGATTAAACATCCTCTGGTTTTCTTCAGAATTCAAATATTCTACTTCCAGAAATCTTTCCACAAGCTTTGTAATATCATAGATTATATTTTTAAAAAATCCATAATTGTATTCTTTACCGGGAAACATTTTCTTCCAGATCTCTTCCTTATTAAGGTTATTGTTATCATAATCAGGAGCATATTTCTTAACAATTTTAAAAATTTCGACAACACTGCTCTTGGTATTAAAATAAGGTGAAGATATAAAGGATTCGAATCTTTTCAATTCAGCTTTATCAAAAGTTCTTAATATTTCAATAAAAGATGTTTTTTGCATAGAAAATAAAGTGTAATTTCAGAATTAATTTTGCTGAAAAAGTTAAGAAATTTAGCTAAAAATTAGGTTTTTTAATATGGAATTAATTAAAGATCAAAGTGTAATTCTGAAAAAACTTTCTTTGCAGAAGCGATCGTTAAGAATTAATTTTGTACAGTTCATTACAATAACCCGCTCAGTTGATTGCAAACATCTGAGCTATAAAGGCATCACCGGTATGCCGGTTATTGTATATAAAAAAATTTTAAATTTAATAACAAAAACCAAATCTAATGAAAAAATCAACTATTAAGATGAAACAAATAATTTCAATTGTAACATTATACTTTGTATTAACCTTTTCAGGAGCATATTCACAGACCCTTTTTATAGAAAATTTTAACTTTCCTGTAATTGACAGTCTTGAAAATACCGGTGGCTGGACTAAAACGGGTCCTATAACCCCTAATAATGTTAAAGTTATAGCTCCGGGCTTAAGCTATTCCGGTTATATGGGTTCGGGAATAGGTAATTGTGTTTTCTTTTCTAATCCGGGAGACGGAGATATTGCACTCCATAGTTTTCCGGATCAAACATCAGGGAAAGTATATATGTCATTTCTTATAAGAGTTGACAGTCTGACTGCAACAGCCACCGAAGGTTATAATATCTGCCTGGACGCTGCCGGACCAAGCACTTCACTAACTAATCGGGTTTTTGTTAAAAAGGTAAGCTCTTCTACATTTAATTTTGGAATTCAAAAAGCATATGACGGACCTGTAAATTATTCACCGGCAGTATATTCAAAAAACACTACTTACCTTGTCGTCACTTCTTATGAATTTATTAACGGAGTCGATAATAATCTGAACAAATTGTATGTCTTTACTTCAGGTGTACCGGCTACAGAACCGGCGGTTCCTTCAGCCAGTAACACTTCAGGTACAGATAATACCAGTATCGGAGAGATTGCGCTTCTTAATTCATTCATTACAAACGGACTTCAGGGAAGCTCGGTCAAGATCGACGGCATAAGGATCGGCACTACCTGGGCAAATACTCTATTCCAATCTTTAAATGTGCAGCTGAATCTGAAAGCGCTTATTCAGGGATTCTATTCAAATGTTACTGATAAAATGGTAAAAGATACCGCAACCGTAGTATTAAGATATAATGTAGCTCCTTACACAATTGCTGATTCATCAAAAGCTGTACTGGATTCAAACGGGAATGGAAATTTTCTTTTCAATAAAGTTGGTAATTACGCCTATTATTATTTAGCAGTAAAACACAGAAATACCATTGAGACCTGGAGTAAAAACCCGATTTACTTTGAAAATAATTTATCCAGTCTGGATTTCAGTTCCATACCTTATTATGCTTATGGTAATAATCTCATACTGGTCGGAAGCAAATACTGCATGTATAACGGGGATGTGAATCAGGACAGAAATGTGGATCTGAATGATGTTGTATCGGTTAATAATAATGCATCAACATTTACAACAGGATATAAATCCACAGATGTTAACGGAGATAATCTTACGGATCTTAATGATCTGATCCTTACAAATAATAATGCAAATGATTTCATAAGCACTCTAAGACCTTAAAAATAGATTAATGAAAGAATAATGATTAAGCCGGCAGAAAAATCTGCCGGCTTAATTTATAATATAATTTTAGAATAATTTCTTATTCATATTTTCTTTTTCCAGATTCAGCAGCCATTGCTTTCTCCACAGACCTCCCCCATAGCCAACGAGTTTTCCGTCTTCACCGATAACTCTGTGACACGGGATCAGTATTGAGATCCTGTTGTCACCGTTGGCGTTTGCAACTGCTCTCACGGCTTTTACATTTCCCAGAGTAATGGCTTGTTTTTTATAAGACCGGGTTTCACCGTAGGGGATCGTCCGGAGAACTTTCCAAACCTTATTCTGAAATTCCGTCCCGGGAGTAACCAGCGGTATGTCAAAATTCTTTCTTTTACCTTCAAAATATTCAGTTATCTGCTTGATCAAAGGTCCGAAGTATTTACTCTTTCCGGGAAGTATAGTTGACTTGAAATGTTTCTGTATCTGCTTAAGCTCCGTCTCCAGCATTCTTCTGTCGGTAAAATCAAACAAGCAAATCCCCTCTTCACA
>JAGQWH010000190.1 GCA_020437545.1 Ignavibacteriota bacterium | reverse complement strand
GCTCAAAGAAGAGCATTTTGAAGGTTTTTATCTTGGAGTCTTTGAGCCTTAGAGGCAAAGTCAACGTTTTCGGACAGTCTGAGAACGTAAATCAGAGTATGGTTCAAATCTAATCAATAATTTTATAAAACGTTTTGAAAATTTATGTAGGTATCATTATTAACTATTATTTATTCTTTCGCCTTTAGCGGTGGGGAATTTATCCCTAAGCGATTAAAAAATTCCTTTCATAAAGATCAATTTTTTCCTCATTCAATTAATACATAAATTACACACTTTATGTGTTTCTATAAATAAAAGTGAAGAATCTAACCGTAAAGTCAACTTTGTTTGGCTCAGAAATTGAATTAACAATGATATACTTATAATTTTCAAAGATTATATTAAAAGTTAATGATATATATTAATTTACATCATCATGAGAAAAATAATTCTTTCACTGATAACCCTTTTCAGCCTGATCCTTGTTACAATTTATTTTATTAAACCACGGGAAACAGATTCTGAAAATCTAAGCGATCTGAAATTTAAGATCTCCGATAAAGTAAAACCTACTACCGACCATTCGAAATTAGAAGCGCTTCAGAAGGAATTCAAGACTCCGCAGGAAGTTACAAAAGCTTGTGAGAGCTGTCACACGGAAGCTTCCAAACAGGTAATGAAGTCAAATCACTGGAACTGGGAACGCGAGGAGTATATAAAAGGACGAGGTATCGTATCCATCGGTAAAAAGAATGCCATTAATAATTTCTGTATCGGTGTACAGGGTAATGAAAAAAGCTGCGCAAAATGTCATATCGGTTACGGAGTAACTGACAAAATGAACGGTTATACAGATTCGCTTAATATCGATTGTCTTATATGTCATGATAACTCTGATACTTATGTCAAGGGAAGTGAAATGGATGGTATGCCTGATCCGTCAATCGATCTTGGAGTAGTCGCAAGAAGTGCCGGTAAACCAACCCGCTCAAATTGCGGAGTTTGTCACTTTTTCGGCGGAGGAGGCAATAACGTAAAACACGGCGATCTTGAAAAATCCATGTTCAATCCTGAAAAGGAAACAGACATTCACATGGCTTCCGACGGTGCAAATCTTCTTTGTACCGATTGCCATATCACCAAAAATCATAAAATGCACGGAAAGATATATTCCCTTTCTTCAATGAACAGGGACAGATCTTCATGCGAACAGTGTCATACTGAAACTCCTCATACCGAAGAGATACTTAATGAACACACTTTGAAAGTTTCATGTCAGACCTGTCACATTCCCGTCTATGCCAAGGTCAATTCTACCAAGACCGAATGGGACTGGTCTACTGCAGGAAAGCTTAAAGACGGAAAACCTTACGAAGAAGACGATGAATTTGGAAACCATACTTATCTTTCAATCAAAGGTTCATTTAAATGGGGAAGAAATCTTGAACCTGAATATATTTGGTTTGACGGAACTGCCGGACATTATCTTCTCGGTGATACCGTTTCAGATGTTTCGGATCCAATAGTATTAAATACTCTTAACGGGTCTTACAATAAGAGAGACTCAAAAATTATTCCTGTAAAAATTCATAAAGCCATACAGCCATATGACAAAATAAACAAAATGCTCATTCAGCCAAAACTATTTGCAGACAAGACAGGTGAAGGCGCTTTCTGGAAAGATTTTGACTGGCAGAGAGCTTCCGGAACAGGAATGGAAGAAGTTAATTTGCCATTCAGCGGTGATATTTCTTTTGTGGAAACGGAAATGTACTGGCCGGTAAATCATATGGTGTCTTCCAAAGAAGAATCATTACAATGCATCCAATGCCATACAAGAAATGACAGCCGGCTTAAAGATCTTAAGGATTTTTACATGCCTGCAAGAGATTATAATTCCGCAGTCGAAACAGGCGGTATCGGGATCATACTTATCACAATATTCGGAATAGCAATTCACAGCTTTATGAGATTCAGGTCTTCGGGGAGGAAAAAGCAGTCATGAAAAAGACAGTGTATATTTATAAGGCATTTGAAAGATTCTGGCACTGGACTCAGGCGCTTCTTATATTTTTTCTCGCTGCAACGGGATTCGAGATTCACGGATCAATAAGTTTCTTCGGATATCAGAATGCTGTAAAATATCACAACATAGCAGCATACGCATTTATCATTCTTATTCTGTTTGCCATATTCTGGCATGTATCGACCGGAGAATGGAAACAATATATTCCGACTCTGACAAATATCAAAGGCGAATTGAATTTTTATTTAACAGGGATTTTTAAAAATGCACCGCATCCAACGAAGAAGACAGTTCTGAGTAAACTTAATCCTTTGCAGAAATTAGTTTATTTCGGATTGAAAATTCTTGTGATCCCGGTAATGGTAGTTTCGGGAATCCTTTATATGTTTTACCGCTATCCGCAAAAAGGCAGCATTGTCGGATTAAAGGTCGAATCACTCGAACCGATCGCAGTTGTCCATACTGCAGGCGCGTTTTTACTTATAGCATTTATAATAATGCATATTTATCTCATGACCACCGGCACTACTTTAACTTCCAATCTAAAAGCAATGCTTACAGGATATGAGGAACTCGATGACGATAATGAAAATAAAAGTCAGAATGACGGAGAAGCTGAACTTATAATTAATGATGTTAAAGATACTGATCTGGAAATAAAAGAAATTTATAAAGATCAAACTAAAATTTTATGAAAAAGAATCAATATATGAATCCTTATCTTGCAGGATTCTTTCTCGGACTGCTTTTACTTGTCACAATATTTATTACGGGCAGAGGACTCGGGGCAAGCGGCGCGATAAAAAGCGGAGTGATCGCAACGGTTACTTCCATTGCGCCTTCGCACACAGGAAACACGCATTATTACACTGAATATTCCGAAGAGCATAAAGAAAGCCCGTTGAAGAACTGGTTGGTATTTGAAGTCATAGGCGTAGTCATCGGAGCATTCGCTTCCGGACTTATCTCGGACAGAACGGGAATAGTACTTGAGCATTCACCGCGCATTACAAAAAACGTAAGAATAACTGCAGCTCTGTTCGGAGGTTTGTTTTTCGGACTTGGATCACAGCTGGGACGCGGATGTACCAGCGGAGCGGCGCTGAGCGGAATGGGAGTGCTGTCGACAGGCGGAATAGTTACTATGCTTGCAATATTCGGCGGAGCCTATCTCTTCGCTTATTTTTTCAGAAAGCTCTGGATATAAAATTATTATAATTATTTTTTTATAAGAAAGGAAAATTTTTTATGGCACCGTTAGTACCTGACATTATTGGAAACGAACTTAATTTATTTGTTGCGCTGCTTATCGGGATCGCTTTCGGATTCATTCTCGAGCAGGCAGGATTTTCAACATCAAAAAAACTCGTTGGCATGTTTTACGGATATGATTTTACGGTTTTGAGAGTCTTCTTTACAGCCGGACTTACAGCAATGATCGGCGTCATAGCATTCGGACATTTCGGATTGCTTGATCTGAATTTGATTTATATAAATCCGTTCTACATCTGGTCAGCGATTGCAGGAGGTTTGATAATGGGACTTGGATTTGTAGTAGGCGGATTCTGTCCCGGCACCAGCGTATGCGCAGCAGCGATCGGAAAAGTGGATGCAATGATCTTCATAGCCGGCTCTTTTATTGGCGTGTTTATTTTTGCAGAAGGTTATCCGTTTTTTGAGGATTTCTATAAATCCGGATTCGTAGGTTATCCGCATATTTTTGAAACGCTGGGTATGTCACAGGCAGCTTTTGCAGTCCTGCTTACAATCATTGCAGTGGCAGCATTTTTTATTACTACTCTAATTGAAAGTAAAGTTAACGGAAAAACAAATCCCGAATTCATGCCCGCAAAACTGTATTACGGAATAGCAATGGTTGTCATCATCATCAGCTTTTCGGCATTCCTTATGCCCGAGAGACAATCCGATATTATCAACAGATCTTCCGATCAGACAATTATGAAATCATTTCAGCCGGAATATATGACAGCAGATGAATTCGCTTTCAGATTAATTGACGCTGACAAAAATCTTCGCATTATTGATCTGAGATCTCCCGAAGAATATAAAGAAATGAATTTTCCGAATTCAATAAACATGACCAAAAAAGACTTATTCGGAAAAAACGGCAATACTGTGTTTTCAAAGAAAAATGCTGTTTATGTATTAATTGCTGATAATGAAGAAATTGAAAAGCAATCGGCATATATTGCTTCGGAAATTGGTTATGAAAATGTGTTTATTCTTTCCGGTGGAATAAATGGATTCAAGGAAAGTATTATCAACTTCCAAAAACCGGAAAACACTGGTTCAAGACAAGAAGCAGATGTTAACAGATTCAGGGAAAAGGCAAGTATATTGATCCCTGAGATCATTAAAGCAAACAAAGACAAAGGAACTCCAAAGAAAAAAGAATCCAAACGTGTGCTTGGAGGATGCTGAGAAATCTTAAATTTTTATTATTAATCCGGATTTATATTTAATAAGTCCGGATCTTTTATGTCAATTTTTTGAAATTTTTCCTGTATTCAGTGCTTTTTCAAAAATTGAAAAATATCTTTAAAAACATATAAACACTATACTATGGTTTGTGATTTGGGAGTCTCGTTAAAAAAATTACAATATATCTATTCGAAAACAGTGGCATCATTTGTAAAAGTTTGTAGACAAATCATTTGGTAATATATAAATGCAGCTTTAACAATTCCTAAAAAAACATAGATAGCTTAACTAAAATCACCTAAACAAATAAGATAATGGAAATTATACAAACCATAAATATTAAATAATAATCTATTTAAAATGACAGCTTTGTTTAAAAATTGATATATAAAATATATATTTTTAACTCTTTGCAATAATAAAAACCCGCCTGTTATAAATTGCCGAAAGAAATTCAGAGTATTGGCGAACAGCAAAAATTTCCTGTCTGAGCCGGCCGTCAGTGCTTTTCTGACGGTCGGTGAGTTGAAATTTTTGCCGCCAATACAAATGAATTTCCGGCAATTTATAACCAGCGGGCGATTTTTCTTTGGTTCTTTCTTTTGATCGTTCAAAAGAAAGAACGTAAATCAGAGTACAGTTGAAATCTACTCTATAATTTTATTAATTGTTTTGGGCGAGTTGTTTAAAAAATATTCAAATGCAACTTTAACTCTTAAGTGTCCCTAATTAATCCGGATTTTTTATGTCAATTTTTTGAAATTTTTGTCACAAGCTTACCGGATTTTTCAATTTTACTGAAAAATATTTCAATGTTAAAATTGCAGAAAGTGCATTTTTTGCTGAATTTTAAGCTTTTCTGCTTTGGCACGCAGGTTGTATAAGTAACAGTATAAAATTAAACAACCCTCAAAAATTTTAACATAAATAAATAAGGAGATAAATCATGAACGTAGTAAAATTCAAAAAAAACAATGACCTTTTAAATGAAACATTAAATTCAGTATTCGGAAATCGTCTTTTCACAGACTGGGAAAATCTGAATCTGACAAAAAGCTATACACCAAAAGTTAACATTACCGAAGACAGGGATAATTTCAATATTAAAATGGAATTGCCCGGACTTACAAAAGATGACATAAAATTAGCAGTTGAGAACAATGTGCTTGCAGTCAGCGGATCGAAGAAAGAAGAAACAAAGTCAGAAGATAAGAATGTAATAGTTAACGAACTTTTCTACGGTGAATTCAGCAGAAATTTCAATCTTTCAAAGGACATCAAAATTGATGCAATTGATGCAGAATTCAAAGACGGAATCTTAAACATCACTCTTCCGAAAGTAGAAGAAGCAAAACCGGTTGTAAAAGAAATAAACATTAAATAAGTTAGTATCATATCAGACATAAGGGGAGCGGGCAAAGACGCTCCCTTTAATTAAAAATCAAACAAAAGCTTTAATACAATTATAATAAAAAACATTTACACACATATTAAATTCACAAATTTCAAAAAATCAAAATGCTTGGGTAACTTTACCTTTTGCATTATTTTAATTTAAAGAAAGGAAAGATAAAAATGGGAAAAATCATAGGAATTGATCTGGGAACAACAAATTCCTGCGTTTCGGTAATGGAAGGAAACGATCCTGTAGTAATTCCAAATGCAGAAGGCGCAAGAACTACTCCGTCTGTAGTTGCATTTTCAAAGAACGGTGACAGACTTGTCGGTGACCCGGCAAAAAGACAGGCAGTTACAAATCCTGCCAACACCATTTTCTCTATTAAGAGATTTATGGGAAGAAGGTACGATGAAGTAACTGAGGAAATCAAGAAAGTTCCGTACAAAGTAATAAAAGGCGATAATGATACTGTGAGGATTGAAATTTCTGACAACGGTCAGAATAAAATTTATTCACCACCTGAGATCTCAGCTATGGTCCTTCAGAAAATGAAGAAGACTGCTGAAGATTATCTCGGAACAAGCGTAACCGAAGCGGTAATTACCGTTCCGGCTTACTTCAATGACTCACAAAGACAGGCTACAAAAGATGCAGGTAAGATCGCAGGACTCGATGTGAAAAGAATCATAAACGAGCCGACAGCAGCAGCGCTTGCTTACGGTCTCGACAGAAAGAAAGCAAATGAGAAAGTTGCAGTGTATGACTTAGGTGGCGGTACGTTTGATATATCAATACTTGAATTAGGTGACGGTGTATTTGAAGTGAAGTCAACAAACGGAGACGGACACCTTGGAGGTGATGATTTTGACCAGGTACTGATAGATTATCTTGCAGAAGAATTCAAGAAAAAAGAAGGTATCGATCTGAGAAAAGATGCGATGGCTCTGCAAAGATTAAAAGAAGCTGCTGAGAATGCAAAGAAGGCATTGTCAACCAGTTCACAGACAGAAGTAAATCTGCCTTATATAACTGCTACTGCAGAAGGTCCTAAGTTCTTACTTGAAACTATCACAAGATCAAAATTTGAATCACTGATCAGTGACCTGGTAGAAAGAACAGTCGGTCCGTGCAAGAAAGCAATTGAAGATTCAGGATACAGTGTTGGTGAAATAGATGAAGTAATATTAGTCGGAGGTTCGACAAGAATTCCAATGGTTCAGGAAACAGTTAAGAAATTATTCGGTAAAGAGCCTAATAAGAGCGTAAACCCGGATGAAGTTGTAGCTATCGGCGCAGCTATTCAGGGTGGCGTACTTGCAGGTGACGTTCAGGATGTATTATTGCTTGACGTAACTCCGCTTTCAC
>JAGQWH010000018.1 GCA_020437545.1 Ignavibacteriota bacterium | reverse complement strand
TTAACTATTAACTATTAACTATTAACTATTAACTATTAACTATTAACTGATTCATTTGCTTGGTGTATTTCACATAATATCAATTCTTGTAGTCATCTCCGCGGGGTTTGCAATTATAAATTTCCGATTACTGAAATTTCCGGTAACGATAGGACTTATGATCGTTTCACTTGTATTTTCAGGAATAGTTATTCTTCTGGGGCAGATCTTTCCGGGTCTGGAATATTTATTAAACAAAGAATTACTGACTTTGAATTTCAGTGAGCTTTTGCTTGAAGGAATGCTGAGCTTTATGCTTTTTGCCGGAGCTATACATGTAAGATTTGAAGATCTTAAAAGTGAAAAACTAAGTATACTCCTGTTTTCCTCTCTAAGTGTAATTATCAGTACTCTAGTGATAGGATTTTTATCATACTATGTTCTTTTAATGTTCGGCATAAATATAAACATACTTCATGGATTTCTTTTCGGTGCATTGATCTCACCTACAGATCCTATTGCAGTAATGAGTATACTTAAAAGTGCCGGGGTATCAAAATCCCTTGAAACAAAAATTGCAGGAGAGTCACTCTTTAATGATGGTGTAGCAGTCGTAACTTTTCTAGCTTTTTTAAAAATGTCAAAGCCCGGAACGGAGATAGATGCTATGACGATACTCAAGTTGTTTGGTCAGGAGGCTTTTGGCGGAATTTTATTAGGCATTATACTCGGATTTGTAGGGTACAGATTAATAAAAAATATAGAAAATTATAAGATTGTAGTAATGATCACACTTGCAATTGTGATGGGCGGATATACAATTGCCGATCTTACAAATGTTTCGGGACCTCTTGCAATGGTAACAGCCGGGATAATTACAGGTAATAAAAGCAAGAAATTAGGAATGTCAAAAATGTCTGTTGAGTATGTGGATAAATTCTGGGAACTGATAGATGAGATCCTGAACACCATACTTTTTGTATTAATGGGACTTCAGTTACTTTTAATAGATTTTGAATTTAAAGTTTTTTTGATTTCCGTAATGGCAATATTTGTATGTCTGTTTGCTAGATATATTTCAGTCTGGGTTCCCTCATTGCTTATCAGATATAAAGAGAAGATCTCTCAGAAAACTCTTATCATAATTACGTGGGGCGGATTGAGAGGCGGTATATCAATTGCTCTTGCACTTTCAATACTTCCCGAATATAACCGGCAATTGCTGGTCACTATTACATACGTTGTAGTGTGCTTTACCATTCTGGTGCAGGGATTAACCATCGGGAAACTTGCAAAGAGGCTTTCCTGATCTTTTGGCAAAAGAATATTGATGAGTTATTTTGTTCAATGAACTTCTAAAAAAAAACGATTTACTCAATTCTCAATCTGCCAAGACGGATCAATACTTAATACTTAATACTTAATACTTAATACTTAATACCATTGGAAGTTTTAGAATCTATATCAGGATTTATATTTTGTTCAGCAGCGATTGTTTATGCAGGTATAAAACTTTCTTTTTATGGTGATCGGATTGCGGAGCAAACGGGTTTAGGCAAGGCATGGATCGGGCTGATAATGATGGCATCTATTACATCACTTCCCGAACTGATCACGGGTATAAGTTCAGTAGCAATCGTAAATGCCCCTGATCTTGCTGCAGGTGATATATTCGGCAGTTGTGTTTTTAATCTTTTTATTTTATCCATACTTGATGTACTTTTAAAAAAACCTATTACTTCTTTAGTAAGAAGTACACATGTATTTGCCGGTGCATGCGGAATAATTCTAATTACACTCAGCGGGCTTGCAATCCTTTTGTCTGCAGAAACACCTGTTATCGGATGGATCAGTTTAATGACACCGGTTATATTTATAGTTTATTTATTATCTATCTGGTTAATTTTCAAATTTGAAAACAGAAATGATCAAAAGGCAAAGGAAAAAGAATTAGTAAAAACAGATTCTGCTGCACTTCAGAAAACCCTTATGCGTTATGCTTTTAATGCGTTTATAGTTGTAGCTGCTGCACTGTTTCTGCCTTACTTCGGAAATATTCTTGCCACGCAATCGGGAATGGGAAATACATTCTTCGGGACTTTATTTCTTGCAATATCAACATCTCTTCCGGAGTTAGTTGTATGCATTTCAGCGATTAGAATTGGCTCTGTGGATATGGCGGTAGGAAATTTATTCGGCAGTAACATTTTCAATATTTTTATACTTGGAATAGATGATCTGTTTTACAGGGGAGGCTCTCTTTTCGCTGCGATTCATCCTGAGAATCTGATCTCAATATTGTTTGTAATAATAATGACTGCAGTCGCTGCGATCGGATTGTTGTTCAAGGCAGAGCGAAAGAGATTTCTTCTTGCTGCTGACGCTTTTATAATATTACTGCTTTATGCAGGTCTTATGATATTATTGTTTATTCTGAAATAAAATCAGTAACCGGAAGTTTTAATTTTTTTTAAATTTTGTAAATATTTATTTGTTATAAATGGACTGGCATAAGAAAGACATAAATAAAATATTTGAAATGACAGGCACTTCTGAACAGGGACTATCTGCGGAATCTGTAATTCAGAAGCAAAGTGAATTCGGAAAGAACAGACTTGATGATGTAAGAAAAAAATCTGTCTGGCTGATGTTTTTAAATCAGTTCAGGGATTTTATGATAATTGTTCTGATAGCAGCTGCTGTAGTTTCCGGAATAATCGGAGATCTCACCGATACTATAATCATTCTTGTAATAGTAATATTAAATGCCATACTCGGTTTTGTTCAGGAATACCGGGCTGAGAAAGCTCTTGAAGCTTTAAAGAAAATGGCAGCATTGAATGCAAGTGTTATAAGAGACGGCAAAGTTCAGTCAGTCGACGCGGAAGAACTCGTTCCGGGAGATGTGATAGTTCTGGAAACGGGTAATATTGTCCCGGCTGATATCCGTCTCATTGAAACATTTAGTCTGAAAGCAGATGAATCATCCCTTACCGGAGAGTCTGTTTCAGTCAATAAAAATTCTGATGTAATAAATGAAGCAGAGGTCTCATTAGGAGACAGATTCAATATGCTTTATAAAACCACTCTCATAACTGCAGGAAGAGCAAAAGGTGTTGTTGTCTCCACAGGTATGAATACCGAGATCGGTAAGATCGCAAAAATGCTGGATGTGGAAGAATCGGCAACTCCACTTCAGATCAGAATGAATGATTTCGGCAAAAAGCTTTCATATCTGATATTTCTTATATGTATTTTACTTTTTGTGATCGGGTTGCTAAGAGGTGAAGATCCGGTCAATATGCTTTTGCTTTCTATCTCTCTTGCAGTGGCAGCAATACCCGAAGCCCTTCCGGCTCTTATAACAATTGCCCTGGCAGCAGGCGCAAAAAGGATGGTGAAAGTAAATGTTCTTATAAGAAAACTTTATGCAGTAGAAACACTGGGATCGGTAAATTTTATTTGCTCTGACAAAACCGGGACACTTACTCTCAATAAAATGACGGTGGTTGAAGTTGAAGAGAATAAAGATATTAAAGGAGAGCTTTCCGGTCTTTCTATTCTTGAACTTAGCATGGCTCTGAACAATGATGTTAATATAAACAAAGAGCAGATTCTCATTGGTGATCCGACTGAAATCGCTTTGGTTGAATATGTAAAATCACAGCATGCAGGTCTTTTAATTACCGATCTGAGAAATGAATACAAGCGATTAGCCGAAATACCTTTCGACAGCAACAGGAAGTGCATGACAACTGTGCATAAATTAAAAGATAAATATCTGATAATTACAAAAGGCGCTGCTGAAGTCATTGCAGAAAAATTTTATTCAGGAATTAATAAGGAATTTGTTTTATCAAAAACAGAAGAACTCGCAGGTAAGGGAATCAGAGTTATTGCATTCGGATATAAAATACTTTCGGAATTATCCGAACCTCCGGACTCTGATATTATTGAATCCAATATTACTTTCAGCGGATTGGCAGGGATGATAGATCCGCCAAGACCTGAAGTCAAATCAGCAATTCAGGAATGTAAAACCGCCGGAATTAAAACAGTAATGATAACCGGGGATCACGCTGCAACAGCTTCATCAATAGCAAAAGAAATCGGGATACTTCAGGAAAATAATCTTTCTGTCACAGGTAAAGAATTACAAAATATGACTGAATATGAATTCACTGATAAAGTAGAGAATATAAGAGTTTATGCCCGGGTAAGTCCAGAACAAAAGCTAAGCATAGTAAAAGCTCTTCAGAAGAAAAACAATTTTGTCGCAATGACAGGTGACGGAGTAAATGATGCTCCTTCATTAAAGTCATCAAACATTGGTATAGCCATGGGAATAAACGGAACAGATGTGAGCAAGGAAGCTTCACATATGATCTTGCTTGATGACAATTTTGTAACGATAGTAAGAGCTGTAAAAGAAGGAAGAAGGATTTATGATAACATAAGAAAGTTTGTCAAATACATTATGACATGTAACAGCGCGGAGATCATGATAATATTTTTAGCTCCGTTTTTCGGACTTCCGATCCCTTTGATACCGATACATCTGCTTTGGATAAATTTAGTTACAGACGGTCTTCCCGGACTTGCTCTGGCAAGTGAGAATGAAGAGCCTGATGTCATGAGCCGTCCGCCGCGGAGTACGAATGAAAGTCTATTTTCGGACGGTATCGGTTACCATATAGTCTGGGTCGGAATGTTAATGGCAGGTGTTACATTAGCTCTGCAGGCATGGGCATTCCATACCGGTAATCCTGACTGGCAGACTATGGTTTTCACAGTCCTGGCTTTGTCGCAAATAGGTCATGTAATGGCTATCAGAAGTGATTATGAATTATTATACAAACGCGGGATATTCAGTAATCTTCCTTTATTCGGAGCTGCGTTACTGACACTTGTACTTCAGCTAATGGTAATTTATCTGCCTGCTGCAAATAAAGTTTTTAAAACCAATCCTCTATCGATGACTGATCTTGTGATATGTCTGTTACTTTCTACGGTCGTGTTTCATGCAGTCGAACTGGAAAAATACATAAAGAAAAAAATCAGGATAAAGAAAAATTCATCATAGTAAATCATTCATTTAAAAAATATAATAATGCAAAGTTCAGACAGATCTGTAAGCGGACATTACACGAGAGAAAATATTTATGAAACAATTCTTCACAAGTTAAAAGAGCAGGGAATAGAAAAAGACAAAGTTACAAGAAAGGATATATCTTCGGTTGATGAATTTCATATTAAAGGTGCAGAAATATCTCTGGAAATTGCCCATGAAGGTGGAATAAAAGAAGGACAGAAAATACTGGATGCAGGATGCGGCATTGGAGGTCCTGCAAGAATGCTTGCTGATGTTTTTGAATGCAATGTCACGGGTGTGGATCTGACAGAAGAATTTATCCGGACAGCAACTCTTCTTTCTGAACTGGTGAGCCTGAATCATCTTACGGAATTTATTGCAGCTGATGCAACACAACTTCCTTTTGCAAATGAGACATTTGATGTCGTGTGGACTCAGCATGCGCAGATGAATATCAGGGATAAGAATCAATTGTATTCAGAATTATTCAGAGTTCTGAAAAAGGAAGGGAAATTTATATATTATGATATCTTCAGTACCGGTAAAAAAGATCTTATCTTTCCACTTCCATGGGCAGATGATGATTCAATAAATTTTTTAATAACAACAGACGATTACGAAAAACTTTTAACAGAGATTGGTTTTATTGAATCAGCAAAAAAGAACAGGACAAACGAGTCTATAGAATTTTTTAATAACGCTTTTGAGAACAACAAGAAAGCAGGACAGCCGAAGCTTGGATTAAATGTATTGATGACAGAGCAAACAAGTATTAAATTATCCAACTTAAATGAAAATCTAAAAGAAAATAAATTATGTGTTCAAAGCGGAATTTATTTAAAGCACTGATCTTTTTTTGGTTCAATGGTCAAGATAATGTATCAGAGTAAATTTATAAAATTTACCGCGGTTTACTGTGCCTGAATGAACATTGAATTAAACTTTGGTTTGTTTTATTTTGCTTAAACAATCATTCATAAAAAAAATAAAAATTCATTATGTTTAAAAGCAGCAAAGACTCAGAACAGGATACTCATTTTTTTGATGATGTATGCAGTTACTTCGACAAGGCAGCGGAGTATACCAAACATCCTGCAGGATTACTGGATCAGATCAGAAGATGCAACAGTATATACAGATTTTGTTTTCCACTAAGAACCAAAGGCGGAGATTTTGAAGTTTTAGATGCATGGAGAGTTGAACATTCACATCACAAAACCCCCGTAAAAGGCGGTATCAGATACAGCTTAATGGTAAACACCGATGAAGTGAAAGCACTTGCAGCGCTTATGACCTATAAATGCGCCGTCGTAGATGTTCCGTTTGGAGGTGCAAAGGGAGGAATAAAAATTGACCCACGCAAATATTCAGAAAGTCAGCTTGAAAATATTACAAGAAGATACACTTCAGAACTTATCAAAAAAAATCTTATCGGACCCGGAATTGATGTACCGGCTCCTGATTACGGAACAGGCGAGAGAGAAATGGCATGGATCGCCGATACTTATGCTACATTCAATCCGGGTCAGCTTGATGCAAATGCATGTGTGACCGGAAAGCCATTGAGTCAGCACGGTATAAGAGGAAGAAGAGAAGCAACAGGAAGAGGCGTTTTCTTTGGGTTACGTGAAGCAGTAAATATTTCTGAAGATATGAAAAAGCTTAATTTGTCTACAGGCATGGAAGGTAAAAAAATTGTACTTCAGGGTCTCGGCAATGTCGGATATTATGCAGGTTTATATTGTCAGGAAGCAGGCGGTGTGATAATTGCGATCGCTGAATTTGAAGGTGCGATATATAACTCAAAAGGACTGGATGTAGCCGATGTGTTTAAGCACAGAAAGTCTACCGGAAGTATCCTGAATTATAAAGGCGCAAAAAACATAAAAAGATCTTCGGATGCACTCGAGCTTGATTGTGATATCCTGATCCCTGCAGCACTTGAAAATCAGATCACAAAGGCTAATGCAAAAAAGATCAAAGCTAAAATAATAGGTGAAGGCGCAAACGGACCTGTAACTCCGGAAGCAGAAAAAATAATGCTGAGCAGAGGCGCTCTTATAATTCCTGATCTTTATCTCAATGCCGGCGGAGTAACTGTTTCATATTTTGAATGGCTTAAAAACCTTTCACATGTATCATTCGGAAGGATGGGAAAAAGATATGAAGAAGTTGCAAATCTGAATTTTGTAAATGCTATGGAAGAAATAAGTAACTTCCAGTTAACCAAAGGTCAGAGAGAAATTCTTGTGAAAGGAGCTAGTGAACGAGAATTGGTAGATTCAGGTCTTGAAGAAACCATGATGTCAGCTTATCAGCAGATTCGTGATATTAAAATGCATAATAAAAAAATTGAATCTTTAAGAACAGCGGCATTCATCAGTGCGATAGACAAGATCGCTGTATCCTATCTGAATCTTGGAATTTTCCCATAACGCATTCAATTATAAATTGTAAATTTTTAGTTTTAATTTTTATTTAATTTTTTTAAAGAAGTTTCCGGCCGGAAGTTTGAGTAATTTGTCAGTATAGAATACCGGCCGGCATATTTCGGGAAAAAAAATGACCGGGGAAATTGAGCAATCTTTAAAAGGAAATATCCTGAAGAGTCTGAAGTCAGTATAATAGATTTTGAGAATCCGGACAAATTTATTTTAATGAAGTAACAAACCTGAGGCAAGGTAGCAAAGCCAAAAATGCTAATATCAAAAAAGTATGGATAGCTCTATTATGTGATCCGGACGGTTATAAGCACGGAATCTTTAAGGATGACAGATATGTAAAATAAATAAAGTATTCTTTAATTTTTTCCTTATTAAAAATGACGTTTTTACATGATCTTTTCAATCTTAATAAAGGTGAAGATGACAAGAATAAAACTCTTGAGAGTGTAAAGAATAATATTTCCTTCACCGGTGCAAATTTCTGGATACTTGCATGTGCCATAATGGTAGCTTCCATTGGGCTGAATATAAATTCGACAGCAGTAATTATCGGCGCAATGCTTATCTCTCCTTTAATGGGACCCATAGTCGGTTCCGGGTTTGCACTTGGCATTTATGATTTTCCCCTTCTGAAAACTTCAATCAGAAATCTTTTAATAGCTACTCTGGTCGGACTTGTAGTTTCCACTTTGTATTTTGTAGTCAGTCCTTTTAAGGAAGCTCAGTCAGAAATTCTGATGCGAACTTCGCCGAATATATATGATGTGCTGATAGCATTTTTCGGCGGACTGGTTGGTGTAATTGCTGTTACAAGACTGGAAAAAGGAAATCCCATCCCGGGAGTTGCGATTGCCACTGCTCTTATGCCGCCATTGTGCACGGCAGGTTACGGACTTGCTATAGGGAATTACAGATTTTTTTTCGGGTCTTTATTTCTTTATTCTATTAATTGTGTATTTATCTGTATAGCAACATTTTCAATTGTAAAATATTTGAAATATCCTTCCAAGGAAATTGATGAAAATAAAAGAAAGCAGGTAAAATACGGTATCACCGCAATTGTACTTCTGATGTTAATTCCAAGTATTTTTTTTGCCTATTCACTTTATGAACAGCAGAAATTTACACAGTCCGTAAATGAATTTATCAATAAGGAATTTACCCTTGAAGGAAATACGGTTATATATAAAAGGACAAGTTACAGCAGCACTCCTAAAACCATTGAAATTGCATTTTTATCCAAAGTCCCGGAAAGCACTATCGACAGTGCTGAAAATAAAATGATAGATTACGGACTTCCGGACACAAAACTTTATGTTATGCAGGACTCATCAGATAATATTCAGAAATTAAAAAGCGACATTCTTAATGAAGTCAAAGTCAGTGAATTTAAAGTCAATGAAAAAGATGCAAAGATAAAGCTTCTTGAAGAAAAAATTGCAAAAAACACTTATGACAATGAGCAGATCCTGAAAGAAGTTAATTCGATTTATCCGGATATAAATTCAATTTCTGTCTCCAACCATACTTTTTATACAGAGAATGACAGCACTGAAAATGTCATACCCGTAATGATCTATAATTCAGATAAAGCATTGAAAACAGATGATCAGCAGAAACTGAAGAACTGGCTTAAACTGAGATTAGATAAAGACAGTGTGGAGATTTACAAAGAGAACTGATCAGAGTAATTTTAATCGATGGAATTTTTAAACAGGCAGACACGTTCAAAAATCCGCAACTGAATAATTTTTAATAAATTTTGGATTTTAAATTCAAATCATTTTTTATACTTTGACTACGTGATAAAATCTTACATAAAATATTTTACATTATTTCTAATAATAATTTTACTGAATTCGAATTTCAGTTTTGCAATTACACAGATGATGTGTAAAATGAGTGAAGTTCAGACATCTTGTGAATGTGAAACGGATTCCCAAACCGGTGTAATGAAGATCTCTTCTGAAGAAAAAGCTTGTTGTAAGATCCACATAAGCGAAATAAACAATTCCAACACACTCGAAAAAAATAACATCAAAGTAACAAATCATATCCCGGTTCAATCAGTTATTTATCAAATTTCTGTTACAGAGCTTACAAAAACTTTTACAACTCAAAATATATTTTCAATTTGTTATATACCCATTCCGGACATACCCGTAATTAACTCCTCTTTTCTGATTTAATATTTTCATTTAAAGTCTTTTACTAAACGGCAAGGTTTTACTTTGCCGGATTCTTTTATTTTTTAAAAAAAGGAATTTTAAATGAAACACATTCTAATATTCATATTATTTATCTCTAACCTGCTGATAGCTCAGCAGGATTCAACAACCGACAATTCCAAATATTCCTATACAGGACTGACGGATCTCGTCAATGCTGCTATTAAAACCAATGTAAATCTTGAGCCTGTTGATCTTGAACAAAAGTTACTCTCTACAAAAATAGATCAGGCAGGATATCAGTCTTCACCTATGTTTGAATTTATGCTGGATGATCTTCCTGTTAATTTAAGTGATGCAGGTAATTACAAAGTCAATTATTTGCAGCCGTTAAAACTATTCGGTAAACTCGATGCAAAGGAATCGCTTGCAAAGATTAATTCATTGAGACCTGAAATTCAAAAAGAAGCATTGCAGATCGAACTCATAAAAATGGTAAAAGAAAATTATTTCATGCTTTCGGTAAATGAAAGATTACTTTCTTTTAATGATGAATTTAAAGAGATAATGCATTCCATTACCGGTTCGCTTGAAATAAAATATTCCGTTGGTAAAGGCAGTCAGTACGATATTCTTAAAAGTAATAACGAATACCAAAAGCTGCTGCTGGAAGAGATCGAACTAAACAATAATAAAAAAATATTCTTAAATAATCTCAGAACACTTACAAACATTGATCTTCCGGATGATTTTAAGACCAAAAACCTTAACATACTTTTAAAAATTAACCCGCCGGATCTTGATACAACAAAGCTCATTTCCGAGATGAGATCTAATAATACAGATTATAAATTATTGGATCAGCAAAACAAAGAAAATAAAATTGAAACTACTATATCCGAACTTGAAAGAAAACCTGATCTGAATCTTATAACGGGATACAAATATAATTCGGGTATGCAGGAGAGTTTTTTATCATTCGGGATCGGAGTGGAGCTTCCGTTCATGCCATGGAATGAAAAACGGATTGATGCTATGATAAAAGAGAAGATCATTATGGAAAAGAAAATAAATTCGGAAGTGAAGTCTCTCGAGGTAAATCTGAAAAATGAATTGAAGAATATTATAGTAATGATAAATTCATCTCAGGAAAAAATTAAATACCTGAATGAAGTTTTGATACCGCAGACAGAAGAGACTTTCAAATCATCTCTGATCTCATATGAAACAGCTTCAAATCAGTTTATAGATCTTCTGGATACATACAGATCCTTAATTCAAAATAACAAAATGATGGTCGAAGAGGAGACAAATTATCTTATTCTTATAAGCAATCTTGAAAAAATTATAGGTGTACAAATTTTAACTGTTAATTAGACGGGGATTTGGAATGATACGCGGCGGCGGAATGATTTCTATGAAACAATTTCTAAAGTTATAGAAATTTTACAGAGAAATAAATTTACAGAACAGACAAGAGATAAAAGAAAAATTACAATCTTAAAATATTTAAAATGAAAAAATTAATTATAACGGTATTAGTGATCTTAGCGATAGCGGGAGCTTCATTCGGGGTCTACAAATTATTCATTGAAAAAAATGACAGTAATGGAGTTGTCAAAGCAGAAGAATTGTATATATGTCCAATGCATCCACAGATCAGAAGTGACCATCCGGGTGTATGTCCGATCTGCAACATGGATCTTGTATTGAAAGAAGAAGTTAACACTGAAAATGAAGATGAATTTCATTCTTTAAAGGATCATGTAAATGAGATTGGGGATGTAAAATTATCACCTTCCCAGCAAGTGCTTGCAAATGTGCAGACAGAGAAGGTATCCATTAAAGAATTTAAAAGCGGTATGGAGTTTAACGGATTCATAAAAATTGCTGAAAGCAACATGAGGCATATTGCTACTCCGATCTCCGGAAAGCTTGTAAGGATGTATGTTAATTATGAAGGACAGATTGTAAGCAAAGGTGAAAAAGTACTTGATATCTATTCACCTGAAATTTATTCTACTCAAAAAGAATATTTACTTGCATTAAGAAATCTAGATAATGCAAAAAACAGTAACAATGAACTGGTAATAGCTCAGGCAGAAAATCTGATCAGTGCAACCAGGAACCGTCTCAGATTATGGGAAATGACTCAGGATCAGATAGAGGAATTGGAAAATACTCAGGAAGTACACGATTATATACCGGTTTATTCAAAATACAGCGGAGTGATCACAAAGAAGATAGTACATGAAGGACACTGGGCATCAGCAGGTGAGGATATCTATGATGTCGTTGATATGTCAACACTTTGGGTTATAGCAAGTGTACCCGAATCCGATATCAGCAATATCAAAATGGGACAGACGGCGAAGATCACTTCAGTTGCATATCCGGGTGAAGTATTTAATGCAAAAGTGAATTTTATCAGTCCGGTACTTGATCCTGATTCCAGAACGCTTGAGGTGCGATTTGATGTGTCAAACAGGAATTACAGATTAAAGCCGGATATGTTTGTAAAAGCGGAAATCGGTTCGGCTAATTATCAGTGGAATATTGTAGTTCCGAGAAATGCAGTATTAAGAACCGGCAAGATGGATATGGTATATGTTAAAAAAGGGGAAAATGTATTTTCTCCAAAATTGGTATCGGTCGGGGGTGAAAAAGATGGTTACTATTTAATTACTTCAGGATTATCAGAAGGAGATGAAATAGTTACCAGCGCCGGATTCCTTATAGACAGCGAGAGTCAGATCCGCACCGGAACATCCACGCACAACATGGAAGGAATGGAAATGGAAGTAAAAGGAGATCCAAAATTCAATAAAGGACAGGATGTAATGAAAGATATGAAAAAATAATTTGCAGCAATCCGCTATAGCGGATTGAGTTGATAAATGAATTAAACATTCAAAAGAAAATTTTTTAACTTAAATAAAATCAAAAATGAAAAACCAAAATCTAAGAAACACTTTTTTGTCATTGTTAACAATTCTGTTGATCACAGTATTGATCGGCGGTTGCGGAAGTAAAGAATCAGGAGACGTATCAGGTGATACAAAGAAGACTGAAACTATAAAAGAAAATTCAGAAACAATGAATAAAGATAAAATGACCAATCACAGCAATATGGAACATGCAGATATAACATTAGGGTCTATGCAGTGCGGAATGTGCAAGAAGACAATTGAGACTGCGGTAAAAAACTCAGACGGAGTAAACAGTATCAATGTTGATAAAAATGAAAAAATGGCTCATATAGACTTTGATAAAAATAAAACTGATATCACTAAAATCGAAGCTATAATTACAGCAGCAGGCTATGATGCAAATCAAATGAAAGCGGATCCGAAGGGTTACAAAAATCTCAGTGATTGTTGCAAGCTTCCTGAAGACAGGAAAGAATAATTAATATTGATATCTAAGTAATTCGTTTTGAATTAAATAAGATATATTTTTCTCAAAGGAAATAAACTTTTAACGAACTTAAGTAAATATAAAATATGAAACATAGTAGGATGAATAATACTAATCTCAAAAGATCAAGTATTCTTTTCTCAATAACAATATTTTTTACATTTCTTTTTTTATTAACCGGTTGTGGTAATAATGAACCATTAAATAAAACTGATTCTGAAAACAAGAAAGACTCAACGATCCAAGAAGTTGTATATACATGTCCAATGCATCCCGAAGTAAGATCAGCAAATAAAGATGATAAATGCCCCAAGTGCGGTATGAATCTTGTTGAGATGAAAGACGGTTCAATGAAAAATTCTAAACCAAAATTGCATTCGGATAAATACTCATTAAAGCTGACATCTCTTCCTCAGGATCCAAAAGCGGGTGATGAAGTAACATTGAATTTTTATTTAACCAATAATGAGACTAAACAGCAAGTTAAGGAATTAGATGTAGTTCACGAAAAAATTCTTCATTTAATAATTGTCAGCAAAAATCTTGCATATTTTGATCATCTTCATCCTGAAATGAATTCAGACGGAAGTTTATCGGTAAAAACGAAATTCGAAAAGGGAGGGAAATATATTTTATTTGCTGACTTAACTCCTAAAGGTGAAAATTCAAATCAGGTTTTTGATATTCCATTAGTAGTTGAAGGAAATCCTGTCGAAGAAATATCTATGGCTCCACGGAATTCATTTGAGACAGATGGATATACAGCATCTATGACAACAGATCTGACAGAGTCGGTTATAAATAAATCCACAGAAATTGTTGTTGATATTAAAAAGAATGGACAAGATGTAACTAATCTGAAGAATTATCTCGGAGCTTTGGGACACATGGTAATAATCAGTGAAGATGCATCTTTATATCTGCATGTTCATCCTATGGAACAGGAAACCGGTGAGGAAAAGGAACATGATCATTCGGGATCCGGTGAAATGAAAATGGATTCAGATAAAATGACCAAGAGCGGGCCTTCGGTTGCTTTTCATACCGAATTTCCTGAAGCAGGTATTTATAAGGTTTTTGCACAATTCAATCCCGGAGGAAAATTAATTACAACAAATTTTGTAATAAAAGTAAAATAAAAATGAAAATTAAATTAATTATAATTTCCATATTTATATTTTGCAATCTCATTGCGAATTCTTTTGCACAGGATACCATTCGATACGAAAGAATATTAGATGAAGCACTTAAAAACAATATGATATTGAAAAATGAGCTTCTGAATATAGACATGGTAAAAGGAGAATATTATAAAACCAATAATTTCTTTCCCAAATTACCGGAACTGGATTTTGTATATGAGACCGACAAATTTTATACAAATAACGGCAATAAACTTTTCAATCTAACTTTATCTCAGGAGATCGAAATAGCCGGACAGTTTTCCAAACGAAATGCTGTTAGTAATTACAGAATAAAAAAATCTGAATCCGAATATAAAGTAAGAAATAATGAAATAGTTTTTGCATTAAAATCAGTTTTGAATAATGTGATAACGAGCCAATTAAAATTGCAGATTGCAGATGAAGTATACAACATCAATAAAGATCTTTTATTTAATTCAGACAAACGGTTAAAAGCCGGTGATATTTCACAACTGGATTACAATCTTGTTTCAATTGAGACAAGCAATTCGTCAGTAATTCTTGGAAAAACAGAAACAGAATTCAAAAATGAAATAAGCGCTTTGAATGTATATCTGGGATATGAGCCGGCAAAATTATTTTATATTAATGTGGATACTTCTTACAGACCGGTTTTTGTTTCACTTGAAAACTTAAAAAAATCAGCTTTAGAAAACAGGTCTGAAATTAAAACAAAGCAGTATGAGAAGTTAGCGTCCAACAGTGAAATATCTCTTTTCAAAAGTGAAAACATACCGAGTTTGAAATTATCTATGGGATATTCAAACGGTACAACAATAATTCCTGGAGACGATATAATTGGGGATCACAATATTACAAAGATACAGGACAGTGATAAAAATTTGAATTTTGGTATAGGAGTCAACTTACCGTTACTGTTTAACGGATTATTTGATTTTAATCAGGGAAACATTAAAGTAGCGGAAGTGCGAAGTAAGATATTAGAAAATGAGATCGAACTGATAAGGAAGCAAATAAATTCAGAAGTAATCAGCGCCTATAACAAATGGGAAAACTCGAAGAAAAATTTAGAGACTCTTAGAATCAATAATCAGGTTATAGAAAATACTTTGGATTTATTAAAGAAAGGATATGAAAAAGGAGAAATAAATCTGATCAGCTATTTAAATGAAAAGCAGAAGTTGATTGATTTGAAATTAAACTACATTGAAATACTCGGAGAATATAATCAATCACTCTATGAGTTGGAAAAAGCTACACAAACTAAATTATTTTAAAAATGAGAATAAAATTTTTGAAGTCAATGATATGCTTTTGGCTTTTACTATTAACAACCTCGATGAACTTCGGTCAGGAAAAGGTCAGTACAAATCAAATTCCTTATGCCGAAGGTTCAACAACAAATTTCGAAGTTGTGATTGAATACAATAGCATTGAACCGAACAAAGAAACAAAGCTTACGATATATATCTCAGATTTCAAAACTAATGCACCGATCGGGAATGCGAAGTTGGAAATTGTTATTCCGGGTATTGATAATTCCAAAATCAACATTCTGCCTTCAATTGACCCGGGCGTGTATGAAGTTCTTACAGAATTTCCTGAAATTAAGAAATATTCGTTTTTAATAAATGTAACAGGCGGTGAGATAAATGATCTGATAGCAATTAATGATGTTGATATCGGAATGAAAGAAGAAGTAACTGCCAAAGATGAGGAATCAAAATCTTTCGTTAAATTAATTCATGAGAATCTTTTGTTAATAATAATTTTGACAGCATTATTTTTATTAATAGCTTTTCTTTTCTATAAACTTGGATTAAAGAAAAGATCCCCGGAAAAATCAAATAGTGATTCTAAAATTTTCATTAAGGAGTTAAAGCATGAAGAATAAAATATTTATAATTCTAACAATTGTGTACCTGATATTTTCAGTAACTTTGGTTAACAAGAAAACTGAAGGGCATGAAGGACACGACGATGCCCCGCCTTCCAATAATGGAGCGCCGCTTGGAGATCCATTTTTTATCTCGAAACAAACTCAATTCATTTTAGGAATTGCTACGGTAGTAGCAGAAGAAAGACAACTTAACTTTACAATTAATTCGACAGGTAAAATAACTCCAACCGCAAAAGGTAAAGCCGAGATATTTAGCCCTCTGCCGGGAAAAATAACTCAGACTTCAATTCCTGTTGTAGGAACCAATGTTTCAAACGGAACAACACTTTTAAGACTTGAGCAGACACTTGATGTTCAAAGTAAGTTAACAGTTGCAAATGAAAAATTCAAAGCTGAGGCGGAGTTTGAACAGGCGACAAAAGACTATGATAGGTTGAAAGATTTAGAAGGTGTGGCTGCAAAAAAAGATCTTATATCTGCAGAAATCCGGCTTAATGCAGCCGGGAAAACTTTAGACTATTACGAGTCCGTGCTCCAGGGTGATGGGAATTTGAATAATTATTTTCCGATTAAATCACCGATCAATGGAGTAATAACAGAATCAAATGTCTCCATTGGCGAACAGTTAGAACCAAATAAGAAATTATTTACAATTGTCAATATAAACACACTTTGGGTTGAAGCAGAAATATATGAAACAGACATTGCAAAGCTTCAGAATATTTCGAACGCAACAATTACGGCGCAAACATATCCCGATGAATATTTTGACGCAAGGCTGGTAAATGTAGGAAATGTTGTAGATGATGTAACAAGGACTGTGAAAGTAATATTTGAAGTGAAGAATAAGAACAAATTATTAAAAGCGGGAATGTTTGCAAATGTCAATATTAACATTAATACAAATAATGAATCAGAAGTTTTGACAGTTCCTAAAGAATCGGTTGTTGATATTGGAGGAAAGAATGTTGTTTTTATTCATACTAAAGCTCAGACCTTCAAAGGAGTTGAAGTATTATTGGGAAAGACCGATGGTAAGTATGTTGAAATATTGAACGGACTCAAAGCAGGTGCTCGAGTTGTAACAACAGGAAATTATCAGTTGAGAGCGAGTGTGAAATAAAATTTGTGATACAGCTGAAATCAAAATATTAATATTTATATGCTTAATAAAATAATAAGTTTTTCATTAAAGAACAGACTATTAGTTGTAGCGGCAGCTGCATTGTTATTGGTTTATGGTATCAGAACAATCATAAATTTGCCGATAGATGTTCTTCCAGATCTAAATCGACCGAGAGTTACTGTAATGACGGAAGCCCACGGACTATCTCCTGAAGAAGTCGAGGTGCTAATAACCATACCAATTGAAAATGCATTGAATGGAGCAACCGGTGTGAAAGAAGTTCGTTCTAACTCCGGTGTGAGTTTATCCATAGTTTTTGTGGAATTTGATTGGGACACTGATATATTAATCGCAAGACAGACTGTAGCAGAAAAACTTCAGTTAGTAAAAGAAAAGCTTCCTGCTGATGTAACACCTGTCATGGGTCCAATATCTTCAGTAATGGGTCAAATACAAATCGTTGGGATTTCGGCAACAGATTCAACTTCCAAAATGGATATAAGAACAATTGCAGACTGGACTTTGCGACCGAGGATTCTCTCGATATCAGGAGTTTCACAGGTCATAAATATCGGTGGCGATGTGAAGCAATATCAGGTCTTAGTCGATCCGAATAAAATGAAAGATTTTAAAATTTCTTTAAAAGAAGTTGAAGATGCAATTGGTTCATCAAATTCTAACACTACAGGCGGATTTACAGAAAACTCAAATCAGGAATATCTCTTAAGAAATATTGGAAGGGCAGCATCAATAGAAGAAGTTGCAAATTCAATTGTAGCATACAGAGAAAATATTCCTGTATCATTAAAACAGATTGCGACAGTGAAGGTTGGACCGCCTATAAAAAGAGGTGATGGCGGAATGAACGGCAAGCCAGCAGTATTAATGGCAATTGAAAAACAGCCCAACGCAAATACAGTTGAGCTCACGAAAGATATCGATAAAGCTATTGATGAAATACAAAAGACGCTGCCTCCGGGAATAGTCATTAATAAAGATGTATTTAAACAGTCCAACTTTATTGAATCCTCGATCAGTAATGTTGAAGAGGCATTAAGAGACGGCGGAATACTTGTAATGATAGTTTTGTTTTTGTTCCTTTTAAATTTCAGAACTACATTCATCACTCTTACTGCAATACCACTTTCATTTGTGATCACTGCATTGGTTTTTCAATATTTCGGGATAAGCGTAAATACTATGACACTGGGAGGTCTCGCCGTAGCTATCGGCGAGCTGGTAGATGATGCGATAGTAGATGTGGAAAATGTATTCAGAAGATTAAAAGAAAACAGACTAAAAGAACACCCGGAGCCATATCTTAAAGTAATTTATATGGCATCAAGTGAAATAAGAAATTCTATAGTTTACGCTACAATAATAGTTGTGCTGGTGTTTATACCATTGTTTAGTCTGAGCGGAATTGAGGGAAGAATTTTTGCACCGCTTGGAATTTCTTATATAGTCTCTATTCTTGCGTCACTTGTAGTTTCTCTAACAGTAACACCTGTGCTGTGCTCATACTTACTTCCAAAAGCAAAGCTTATAGAGAAGGACAGCTTTTTGGTAAGATGGCTTAAGAAGCAAAATGTGAAAATATTAAATAAAACGTTAGTACATCCTGCAATAATAATTTCTGTAAGCGGAATGCTGGTAGCTATTTCGATCATCTCAATAATTTTTATGGGTACAGAATTTCTTCCTCCATTTAATGAAGGAGCGCTAACAATTAATATTCTATCACCTCCGGGAACTTCGTTAACTGAATCTAACAGAATCGGAACTATCGCGGAGAAATTAATTTTGAAAGTACCTGAAGTAATTTCAACAGGAAGAAGAACAGGCCGCGCGGAATTGGATGAACATGCAGAAGGAGTTCATTCAACGGAGATTGAAGTTGAGCTAAAGAAAAGTGACAGACCAAAAGAAGAAGTGTTAAACGATTTAAGAGAAAAGCTCGCAATAATACCGGGAGTAAATGTCTCAGTAGGGCAGCCTATCTCTCATAGACTGGATCATTTACTTTCCGGAGTCAGAGCTCAGATTGCAGTCAAATTATTCGGAGATGATCTGAGTCAGCTAAGAAGCTATGCTGTTCAAATTGAGGAAGCAATGAAAACAGTTGACGGAGTAGTTGATCTGCAAATTGAGAAACAAGTCTTGATACCGCAGATTCGGATAAAAGTAAAAAGAGATGAAGCAAGTAAATACGGCTTATCGGCGGGAGATGTAACCGGTATTTTAGAAACCGCTTATAACGGGACTGTAGTTTCACAAATTCTGGACGGACAAAAAACTTATGACATGATTGTAAGATTTGATGATAAATACAGAGACGATATTGATAAAATAAAATTTTCGCTTATTGATACTCCATCTGGAGTAAAGATCCCGCTTTCAACAGTAGCTGATGTTTTGGAAGATAAAGGACCAAATATTATAAACAGGGAAAATGTAAAGCGAAGAATAGTAATACAGTCTAATGTATCAGGAAGAGATTTAGGATCAGTAGTTGATGAAATTCAAAAAAAAATTGATACAGAAGTTAAATTGCCTTCCGGATATTTTATTACTTATGGAGGACAATTTGAAGCTCAAAGATCAGCTTCAAAATTAATATTAATACTCAGCTTATTTTCATTTGCTGCAATATTTTTAGTGTTGTATATGCACTTTAAGTCGGCAAGAATTGTGATACAGATCCTGTTAAATATTCCGCTTGCATTAATAGGAAGTGTAATAGCGATATATTTAACCGGAGGAGTAATGTCCATAGCTTCGATGGTTGGATTTGTAACACTTACAGGAATTGCATCACGTAACGGAATTATGAGAATCTCACACTACATACATTTAATAAAAGAAGAAGGTGAATCATTCAATAAAGAAATGATCATAAGAGGTTCTTTGGAAAGATTGGTTCCCGTATTAATGACGGCATCTGTTGCTGGTTTAGGTCTTATACCGCTTATTTTATCGGCGGGTGAACCCGGGAAAGAAATATTGTTCCCTGTTGCAGTTGTAATCTTCGGTGGATTGATAAGCTCGACATTATTGGATATGGTAGTTACTCCCACGGTATTCTATAAGTTTGGGAAAAAAGCTGTTGAAAAATATTTAGAAGAAAGTACTGAAAAAGATCTTATTGGTGAAGCACCAGTAATAGAATTTTAAAAAAATTGGAAAGCATTAAAGTAGTAATATATTCAAAATTAACAACTAATTAAAAAACAATTAAACTTAAACTGAAAGGAACCAACATGAAAACTCTAACATCAGTTGCTTTAATTTCTTTATTTTCATTGAATTTGATATTCATTGGATGCGGAGAAAAAAAAGATGATACACAAACAAAAAAGGAAGATAAAACAGCAACACAAAATCAAACTCAGCAGCAGACACAGCAAACTCAGAGCAATGCAACTGCACCGAAGATTGGAAAGGTTTGGGAATCTGTCCAAAAGAAAAATGAGGAGCTAAACAAAACAATTGAAACAAAAAAACTTGCGGGAGTTCACGAGATAGCTTTTTCAATAAGAGACCTTGTTAAAACTTTACCTGCTCAATCAACGGGGTTAGCTGCTGACAAAAAGGCAAGTTTAGATACATACGTTAAGGAAGTTTCCGAACAGGCTGAGTTACTGGATAAGTATGGAGATGACAATGATTTAAAGAACACCACTGCGACTTATGCAACATTCATTAAAACGTTAGACTCAATAAAGTCTCTTTATCCGTCAGAAAGTTTTCAATAAATATATTTTAAAAATAAATTAACAATCAGAAAGGAAAGTAAAATGAAAAGGAAAATTGAAGTCTTTACAGCAGGATGTCCGGTATGTGAGGAGCAGGTTCAAAAAATAAAAAATATTTCATGCCCAAGTTGTGAGGTTGAAGTATTGAATGTAAATTCTGATCCCAATGCATTTGAAAAGAGCAAAGTTTATGGGATCAAATCAATACCAGCTGTAGTGGTAGATGGTGTTCTTGCGAGTTGTTGCTCGGATCGTGGAATGGATATGGACGTTCTTAGAGCAATGGGTCTGGGTATTCCGCAATAAAAATATAAAATTAATTAATTTCAATAACTTAAATAAATAATAAAAATGAAAACAAAAACTATAAGTCTGTTAACCGTTGTACTGATTGCATTATTCTTAAATATAAATTCAGTACATGCAACAGCAAATGATATTCAGCATAGTAAGACTATCACTATCAAATTGAATTCAATGCAGTGCGACATGTGTGTTGAGAAAGTAACAGAAGCAATAAATTCTGTTGAAGGTGTAGAAAAAGTTTCGGTGGATCTGGATAAAAAAAATGCTACGGTAACATTCAATTCCGATGTAACAAGCAAAAAAGCAATTGAAAAAGCAATTACATCCGCAGGATATGATGCAAATAATAAAAAGGCTGATCCGGAAGCTTATGATAATTTAAGTGGATGCTGTAAGAAACCATAAAGTAGAATGGAAATATTTTTAATATCATTTTTTATTGGAGGTATAATTTTCATCGCTTACAGGAAGTTCAGGAAAGTAAGCGATGATAAGGAATGCTGTAAATAATCGTTGTACTAAAAGTTTATACTTTGATTAATCTGTATATAAAACACTTTTAATACAATATGTTACAATATGTTATTAATTAGAGTAAAAATTTATTAAAAGATCATGAAGAAATTAATTATCCTGTTTTTTTTCTTAATAGCAAATTTTACGAATGCACAACTCGAAGATGATTCTTACTCTGATGACTCAATGAATCTGCTTTTTAGTACTCAGCAATCAGACTTCAGTGCTGAAATTTTGTCGGATTCGGAGAAACTTATTACAGAGAAAAAGTTAGTTTTGTATCTGAATTTAACCTCAGCTTTTACAATTGATTCTGAATCAGTTAAGCTAAATTTGAATAGTAAAAATGGTGAAGTACAAAAAATAAATAACTTTAAGAAATTATCATCCGGAAGTTACAAGACCTCTATTTTCATCAGAGATCCCGGGTCATACCGGTTTATTTTCAGTTTTACACTGAAAGATTCAACTAAAAATCCGAAGGAAGTTAATTTCAGTTTTAATAAAGATGTTGAAAGCTTAGATAAGATGGAAAATCATGAACATGGATTTATGGGAATGAGCACTACAATGATGATTATAATGGGTGCAGCAATGGTAGTTATGATGGTAATTGTTCTTGCAACGAGTGGAAACCATAAATAAGCAAAATTATTTTAAAATAAATTCAAAACTATGCGTCTTCACATAAAAAACATGGTTTGTGACAGGTGTAAATTAGTCGTTAAGAATGAATTAGAGAAACTTGGTTATACGCCAAAACAAATAGTTTTGGGTGAAGTCTCAATCAATAAAGTTCTGAGTGAACAAGAGAAAGCAATAATAGAAAATGCCCTCAGAAATTTCGGATTTGAATTGATTGATGATAAAAACAGCTGGATAATAGAACAAATAAAAAATCTTATCATTGATCTGGTACATTACTCTGAAAAAAATATAAAAATAAATTTATCTGAATATTTAGAATCCAAGATTCACAAAGATTACACTTATTTAAGTAATCTGTTTTCAGAATCCCAGGTATTTACAATTGAGAAATATTATATCAGACAGAAAATTGAACGTGTAAAAGAGCTATTGGTTTATGACGAATTAACTTTGAGTGAAATTTCTTACAGAATGGGTTACAGCAGTGTTGCATATTTGTCAAGCCAGTTTAAGAAAGTCACCGGTCTCACGCCCGGTCATTTTAAGAAGATTAAAACCAACAAAAGGAGATCTTTAGATAAATTATGAACCTGTGAATTTCATAAAATATTTTAAAGATAACGTAATAGTTCTGCCTGCAATTATTACTATTTTTGTATAGATGAAAATTAAATATTGCAGTAATTATTTACAAACTAAAAAAATAAGATCATGAAAACATTAAAGAAAATTACACTGGCATTTACAGCAATATTACTAGTTGCAGTATTTTATTCGTGCCAGTCAAGTCCGGACGTAAAACAAGTTCTTTCAAAACCGGAAACAAGAAAAGCTATAATGGATTCAATATCCAATAACAGCACAATGTCTAAGGAAATGATGGAGACCATGATGAATAACAACGGAGGAAAAATGATGATGCAGGAGAATGGCAAGATGATGAGTAATATGTTGGGTATGATGATGGAAAATCATGAAGGTATGATGAAAATGATGAAAGAGAATCCCGAAATGATGAAAGATATGATGTCTAATATGATGGACATGTGTAAAATGGATTCCACCATGATGTCATCAATGATGAAAACTATGATGGGAGATAAACAAATGATGGGTATGATGCAAAATATGATGAAAGGTGATAAAGACATGAATATGATGGGTGGAGAGAAAAAGATGGACATGAAAAGCAATGATAGTATGAATAATATGAATGGGATGGAGCATCATGACACAGAAAAGAAATAAGTAAATAAAATTAACGGATTTTTTTAAAACCTAGAAAATTAAAATATTATGTTTCACGATGGAGATTATTCATTTTGGGGAATGCATATGTTGTGGTGGGTGATTTGGCTCATTTTTATGATCTGGATATTTGCTACACCTTGGAAGATTCCCGGTGACAAGCGAAAAAAAGATACACCCCTTGATATTCTTCAGAAGCGATATGCTGCGGGAGAAATAAATAAAGAAGAATATGAAGATAGAAAAAAAACACTTGAACAAAGTTAACGAAGACTAATCAATGATTATCGGCAATAAAATAGACATGGATACAAATAAAGGAATAGTCAATTTTGGAATTTCAACTAACTGGAATGTAATTACCGGGGGTCCGTCTTCAGGCAAAACAACAATAGTAAATCAACTGAAGAAGCTGGGATTTTCAAGCACTCCTGAAGCAGCAAGAGTTTTAATAGATATTGGTATCAATAACGGATTAACTATTCAAGAAATTAGAAGGGATGAAGAGCAATTTAATCAAAGCATATTATGTATTCAAATGGCAATGGAAAATATTTTAGTACCTGATCATGTTTGTTTCCATGACAGGGGCACTCCGGATTCATTAGCTTATATCAGATTGTCCGGCGGAGATGAGAGTATAGCAAGAAAATTTGCTATGAAAAGGAAATACAATAAGATCTTTCTCTTGGAGCTTCTACCATTTGAAAAGGATTATGCCAGAACTGAAGATTCTGATAAAGCAAAACAAATTGAACAAATGATTTATGAAACTTATGAAGAGTTAAATTACGAAGTTATATTGGTGCCTGTATCAACAATTGAAGAGCGGATGGATTTCATTTTAGACTCATTAGGCATAAATAATTTAATCAATGAATCAAATTAATATTTTATAAAGAAATAATCTAAAGAATAAGAAAATGAACATACTAAAAAATAAAAAGACATTATTGCCTTTAATCTTTATAGTGATTTTATCTTCTATATTAATAACAGGATGCAGCAAAGAGGATACTGAAGATAAAATAGATGTTAACGGACAAACCAAGCAGCAATCCGAACAGCCAGGGAATCTTACAATCAATCTTCCCTCAATGCAGTGCGATAAATGTAAAGAGACTATTGAGACTGCGGTCAGGAAGATGGATGGGATTAGAGAAATTACTGTTTCTGTAAAAGATAAATTTGCTCATATAGATTATGAGAAGTCAAAAATTGACGTAACTCAAATAGAAAATGCAATTACATCTGCAGGTTATGATGCTAATGATAAGAAAGCAGATCCGGAAGCTTATGAGAATCTTAAAGAATGCTGTAAGATACCTAATGACAGTAAAAAGAAAGAATAAAAAGCTTTGTAGCGTCTTAATTCTAGTTTATTAATGCTTACTCCTTATAAAAGTATGAAAGCAAATTTTAGAAAAGATTTCTTATATGTATGTTGATCACAGTTCCTGTCGTTTTGTTGACAACCATGATTGAAGGAGGATACTGGATAGGCGACAAATATTTTTTTCATGGTAATGTTTACCTTGTCTTCATGCTATCAAGTTTTATTTATATCTATGGATTCTTTCCGTTTTTGAAAGAACTATTTATTGGAGAAAAGAAAATGGTGGGCGTTGCAATCGCATGGACGGCAGCTTACATATACAGTATCTTAGTATTGTTTGGAATAATTGGAAGCACAGTAGTTATTTTTTGGGAGCTTGTTATATTTATAGATATTATGCTGCTCGGATTTTGGATCGGTACAAAATCCAACGCATGAATAAAGAAAAGAAAAATGGGTGTATGATAATGAAAAAGATGAAAGTAATGAAAAAGGAATCAGATAGAAAATAAATGGAATTTCTCATATTAACTTTTTTAAAATTTAAAAAGAAAATCAAGATTTGGAAGTAATATTATGATGGGAGGAGGAGGTTTTATGTTACTGGGTTCAGTAATCTTGTTGGTATTGATAGGGCTTATTGTCTGGATGGTATGGACAATTGCAAATGGAAACGGAGTCCGGAATAATATTGGTGATGAATCCACTCAGGAGATATTGAAAAAAAGATATGCAAGGGGAGAGATTACAAAAGAGCAGTTTGATGACATGAAAAAAAATATTACATAACGTTTTTTGAAATATCCGGAAAAAGAGGATGTTTATAAACAAAAAAAATGATTACTCAAAGCATCATTAAGAAAAAGGAATAAGATTATGCACGACGTAGATTATGGCGGTTACGCTTATGGTCTTTGGACCACAGTAGTTTTTAGCATTCTGATTGTATTATTTTTAACTTTTAGTTTCATTAAGCCTAAAAATAAATTTGAATGGCGATCCATGAGCGCTTTCATTGGATTCATTGCAGCTTTATTTACCGAGATGTATGGTATTCCTTTAACAATATATTTTCTATCAGGATGGCTGGGGAACACGTACCCTGTTCTTGATCCGTTTTCACATTCAAGCGGACATTTATTTTTGGTATTCATTGGCATATCCCATTCGGTAGTTGCGATGACGATTTTACATATAATTACAAACGGAATAATCTTCTTTGGATTTTTTATGGTGTATAAAGGGTGGAAATTAATATATGATGCAAAAGAAGATCAGCTTGTGACCCAGGGCATTTATTCTTATATCCGCCACCCACAATATACAGGTTTGTTTTTGGTTACAATTGGCTTTTTAATTCAATGGCCAACCATAATCACATTAGCTATGTGGCCAATACTAATGTTTACTTATTACAGACTTACTAAGAGAGAAGATATAGAACTGGAAAACAAATTTGGAAAGGAATTTCTGGAATATAAAGAAAGAGTTCCGGCATTTATACCGGAAAACATAAAAACAAATAATAGAAAGGTAATATTATGAAAAACAAAGAAATAACACTACGTGACCCCGTTTGCGGAAAAAAAATAAACCGCAATAAAGTACATGCAACACTTCAATATGAAGGTATTACTGTTTATTTATGCTGCCCGCGATGCCAGGCAGAATTTGAAAGTGATCCAAAAAAATATTTAAAAAAACTTAATTAAAAAAAATCATGCATAAGCATCATTTTTGGATGATAATTGGCTGTATACTTCCGATTATTTTAATATTCCTGCTGCCCGTCTTCAATATCAGCAACCAGGTTACTTTATTCATTATTATTATTTTAGTGTTTATAGGTCATTTTTTTATGCTGGGACATCATGGCAAGCATTCAAATAATCATAACGGAGTGGAGAAAGATCATGAACACCATTAACATTAAAAGGCTGGCACTGGCTTTTGGATTTACAGGCGCATTACTTTACCTCGGATGTGTTTTATTGATGACAATTTTAGGTCATGACCGGACTGTTGTTTTCTTCAACAGCCTGCTGCACGGATTTGATACATCTTCAATCGTACGAATGGATATTCCTGTTTGGGAGGCAATTTTAGGAATTGCAGAAACATTTATTCTTTGCTGGTTCGTAGGAGCACTGATAGCATCTGTATATAATTTCTCTTTTAAAAAACAGGGATAAAATGAAATATGCATGGCTAACCTGGTCAATTATTATTTTGATTGTCTGGGCGATTATTTATATCAGGAATAAAAAACTCAGGATACAAATGCTAAGAGTAAGTTTATGGACGATGCTTTTTGGACTGACAGAGCCGCTATTCGTTCCTGAATACTGGAATCCTCCGACACTTTTTGATCTTGCAGAAAAAACCGGCTTCGATATAGAGAGTCTTATTTTTACTTTTTCGGTTGGCGGTATTGGTTCTGTCTTATATGGTTTGATAAATCGAACTGGTATTGAACCATTACATCCTTTTGAAAGAAGCAATAAAAGACACAAAGTTCATTTTTATATTTTGCTTACCCCGGTAGTTGTTTTTGTCCTGTTGGCATTTTTTACAAATCTGAATCATATTTATTGCGGAATCATTGCAATGTTCTTAGGCTCTCTGTCGACACTTTTTTGCAGACCTGACCTAAATAAAAAAATTTGGATTGGAGGAGTACTATTTTTAATTTTATATTTCATCTTTTTTGAAATATTAAATTTGATGTATCCTGGTTATGTCGAAATCGTCTGGAACTTAAAGGCATTATCTGATATAATGATTTTGGGAATTCCAGTAGAAGAATTATTATGGGGATTTACTTTTGGAATGTATTGGTCAAGCATTTACGAGCATTTATTATGGTACAAGGTAGTTCAAAAGTGAAGTTATCAAACAATTTAGATTTATGGGTAAATATTTTAAAGCGAACTATTATTATAAGAACAGACAGTTAATACTATGAAGAATTATAAGATAAATAGAAAAGATTTCCTGAAATATTCAAGCGCTCCTTTCGCATTAGCATTTTTGCCGGCAACGTTTATATCTGCCTGCGAAAATAATTCTAAACCTAATAAGAAAGCGGATCTTGATTTCTCTCCTGATATTGAAATCGAGCTCACGGCTCAACCGGCAAGAGTTTCAATTCTACCCGGAAGTAAAACAAATGTATGGAAATTTTCAGGAGAGGTAATAAAAGGGAGTAAAGATTCGCTTAAAAATTTGGATGATAATTATCTAGGACCTGTATTCCGGGTAAAGACCGGTGATCGATTAAGAGTCAGGTTCAAAAATGAAGTTGATGAAGCCACGATAGTTCACTGGCATGGTTTACATATCCCGGCTAATATGGACGGGCATCCGAAATATGTTATTGAAAAAGGAGAAGAATATGTATATGAATTTGAAGTAATGGACAGAGCAGGTTTTTACTGGTTTCATCCTCATCCTCATGAGAATACTGGTCCGCAGGTATACAGCGGTTTAACCGGTTTGTTTATTATTTCTGATAACGAAGAAAGTAAATTAAATTTACCCTCGGGCGAAGATGAAATTCCTATTGTAATTCAGGATAGAACTTTTGATTCTGATAATCAGCTTGTATATATGAATTCACCTATGGATAGAATGACCGGATTTTTAGGTGAACATATAGTTGTTAACGGGAAAAAGAATTTTTCTCTTGATCTCGATTCTAAAACTTACCGGCTGCGTTTGCTAAATGGTTCAAACTCCAGAGTTTATAAATTAGCCTGGAGCGACGGAACTCCTTTAACAGTAATTGGGACTGATGGCGGATTATTAGGAAAACTTGTTCAGAAAGATTACTTAACTTTTGGTCCGGCTGAAAGATTTGATATTATTGCAGATTTCTCGAAAAAGACACCGGGAGATATTGTTAAATTGATTAGTCTTCCTTTTCCATCTCCTATCAGCGGAATGGGAGGAATGATGGGAATGGGAAGGATGGGAATGATGCATGGAAGAGATAGCAATCTCCCGGAAATGGGTGATGAATTAAATATACTCTCTATAAATATTAGAAATAGTGTTGCAAATAACTTTAAGTTGCCATCTGAGATTTCTTCTTTTGAAAAGTCAGATCCAAATGATGCAATAAATTATAATAATCCTAGAAGATTTAATTTGGGAATGGGTGGACATATGAGATGGACCATCAACAATAAAACTTTTGAAATGAATAATGTAGCGAAATGGGAAAAAGTAAAATTGAATACAACTGAAGTCTGGGAGTTTGTAAACGGCGGCGGCGGCAGAGGAATGATGGGTAGTATGATGGAAATGCCACACCCTGTCCATATTCATAATACTCAGTTTAAAATTATAAGCAGATCCTACAACGGTAATTCTGATAATGTTTGGAATACTTTTAAAGATGGTTTCATTGATGATGGCTGGAAAGACAGTTTTTTGCTATTACCCGGAACTTCAGTTAAGGTGCTTTTGCAATTTAAAGATTATACAGGAATGTATCTATATCATTGCCATAATCTGGAGCATGAAGATATGGGTATGATGAGAAATTACTTAATCGAAGAATAATTATAAAATGAGATGTTTTTTAATAACCATAACATAGGAGTGATAATAAAATGAAAGAGATAAAAGCATTCATTAGACCCAGTGAATTCAATGATGTATTTGGTTCACTTAGAAATGATGGTTATTGTTGTGTTACTGTAACTGACACTGAAGGAACTGGACGATATTCTGATCCGGGTGAACTTGAATATCCTTCATCAAAAATTCCTTATATGCACAGCAAAATGTTAAAACTGGAAATAATTTCACAAGATAAGGATGTAAACAATATAGTAGAAATTATTAAAAAGCATGGTAGAACAGGAGTGCGGGGTGATGGCATTATTTGTGTGATTGATGTTGAAAGATCTATACATATTCGAACAGGTGAAGAAGGCGAAGAAATATTAAATATGTCAAAATAGTAACGATTCAAATAAATATATTAAACGGAAGTTGCTATAATCAAACAAATTAAAATTATATGAAAATAAAATTTAAAATTATTGTGCTAATTACGTTTTTGATAGTTGTTTCATCATGTCAGAAAAATCAACCGGATAAACAAAGAGAAAAAACTGGTGATACCGTGGGACAAAACGATATGCATAAACAGCATAAAAGCCTTGCTGATAATTTAGCACATAAGGATATAATCATACTCGAAACACCTTATCAGATCTCTGAAGCTTCACAAGAAGAATTGCAAAAAGTTCTGGAAGCATATTTAGAAATAAAAGATGCTCTGGTAGCTTCTGATGTACCGGCAGCAGATGTTAATGCAAAAAAAATGGCTGATAATATAGCAGGAGTAAGCACATCCGGAATGAAAGAAGCCGGACTCAAAGCATGGGAAAACCATTCCGATCTATATAATAAAAAATTGCAGGAGATGATTCACATAGATGGTTTAGAGAATAAGCGCTCTTATTTCAGCCATATCTCAGAGATCATGTATTGCACAATAAAAAGTTTCGGATTGAAGTCCGGTACTACTTATGTTGTATATTGCCCAATGGCATTCGACAGAAAAGGCGCTTACTGGCTTTCTAAAGATAAAGAAATTATGAATCCCTATTTTGGTGAAAAAATGCTTAAATGCGGAGAGATAAAAGAAGAATTATAAGAATATTTTAATTGAAATTAATAATAACTTTATAATATAAGCAGATTATGGATCATTCAAAAATGGATCACAGTAAAATGGATCACTCAAAAATAGATCACAGTAAAATGGATCATTCAAAAATGGGTCATGAAAACATCCCTATGGGAATGGAAGGACATGATCATCATCAGATGATGATTGAGGATTTCAAGAAACGGTTTTGGGTTACACTAATACTTACCATTCCCATTTTGATCTTCTCTCCCATGATACAGATGTTCTTCGGGTATGAATGGCTGCTGCCGGGCAATCCATATATTCTTTTTGTACTCTCTTCGATCGTTTACTTCTGGGGCGGTTTACCGTTCTTAAAAGGATTTTATGAAGAAGTGAGATCTAAGAATCCGGGTATGATGACACTGATCGCGATGGCTATATCAGTAGCATATTTTTACAGTACTGCAACTGTGTTTGGACTAAAGGGAGTTGATTTTTTCTGGGAACTCGCGACACTTATAGACATAATGTTACTAGGACACTGGATCGAAATGAAGTCAGTACTGGGCGCGTCAAAGGCATTACAATTACTGGTCAGCATGATGCCGGCTGAAGCGCACAGAGTAGATGAATATGGAAATGTTGAAGATGTCAAACTTGACATGTTGAAAATAAATGACACCATACTTATCAAACCTGGAGAGAAAGTTCCGGCAGACGGAATAATCACAGAAGGCAGCAGTTATGTAAATGAATCCATGCTGACCGGAGAATCCAAGCCGGTTAAAAAAGATAAAGACAGTAAAGTCATAGGCGGTTCGATCAATGGTAACGGCTCTCTTAAGATGAAAGTGGAACATACAGGTAAAGACAGTTATCTGAATAAAGTTATAACCCTTGTTGCAGAAGCACAGAAGACAAAATCCAGAATGCAGAATCTTTCAGACCGCGCTGCTAAATGGCTGACTTATATTGCATTGACAATTGGATTCGGAACACTGGCTGTCTGGCTGATCGCAGGATATCCGTTTGTATTTGCATTAGAAAGAATGGTAACTGTAATGGTAATAACCTGTCCTCATGCGCTTGGACTGGCAATACCTTTAGTTGTCGCTATTTCTATTTCCGTATCTGCACAGCACGGACTTCTTATCCGCAACAGAACTGCGTTTGAAGAATCCCGGAAGATAACTGTTTTATTGTTTGATAAAACCGGAACACTTACAACAGGTATATTTGGTGTTACCCGTTTTGAAAGTGTCTCCGGAATTTCAGCAGAAGAGATGCTCAGACTGGCGAGCGCACTCGAACAGTCATCCGAGCATCCCATTGCAGTTGGTATAATCGATAAAGTTAAAGATCTTGATCTGAAAATTCCGGATGCTGAGAATTTTAATGCTATCACCGGAAAAGGCGTAGAAGCAATAGTGGAAGGGAAATCCGTAAAAGTGGTAAGTCCGGGTTATCTGAAGGAGAATGATCTGACTTTTCCTGAAGGATCTTTTTCAAGTAAAGCTGAGACAGTTGTGTTTGTAATAATTGATGGGAAAGTTGCGGGGTATATTTCTTTAGCTGATACCATCAGACCTGAAAGTAATGATGCGATTAGAATATTCAGGAAAAACGGGATCAAAGTAATGATGGCAACAGGCGATAATGAGACCGTTGCAAAAGCAGTATCGGACGAACTCGGACTTGACGGATACTATTCAGAAGTTTTACCACATCAGAAAGTTGAGATTGTAAAAGAGCTTCAGTGCAAAGGTGAGTTTGTTGCGATGACCGGAGACGGAGTAAACGATGCTCCTGCTTTAGCACAGGCTGATGTTGGAATAGCAGTTGGATCCGGAACAGACGTAGCCGTTGAAACGGCTGATATAGTCCTCGTCAACAGTAATCCAAAAGACATAGCAAGTCTGATCTTATTCGGTAAAGCTACATACAATAAAATGATCCAGAATATTGCATGGGCTACTGGATATAATGTAATTGCAATTCCGCTTGCAGCGGGAGTTTTATATTCATCGGGATTTGTATTGGGACCTGCTGTTGGCGCTGTATTCATGAGTCTGAGTACAATTATAGTTGCAGTAAATGCCCGGTTATTAAAAAGACAAATTAATTAAATAAATTCATTATAAATCATTCAATATGACACATAAATTCAAAGTATCGGGCATGACCTGCAACAGTTGTGTAAAAAGGGTTCAAAAGACTTTATCCGAAGTTAAGGGAGTTGAGAATGTGATTGTCACTCTTGAGCCGCCGGAAGCTGAGATCAAAATGCGGCAACATATTGACAAAGAAACGTTTAATTCTGAATTGAAAAATGCCGGTGATTATATGCTTGGAGAAGAAGTATCTTCGGATCATAATCCAGCAACAGAGAAAGTGCCTGAGGAAGTTTCAAAATTAAAAACTTACAAACCTTTAATAATAGTGTTCCTCTATATTATACTAGGAGTGACAATTCTTGAAATTAGATCAGGCAGTTTTGACTGGATGAATGCCATGAATAATTTCATGGCGGGTTTTTTTATTGTATTCTCATTCTTTAAAATGCTGGATGTGTCAAACTTTGCTTCGTCTTACAGTTCGTATGATATCATTGCGAAAAAATGGTACGGATATGGTTTTGTTTATCCCTATATAGAACTTACACTCGGTGTATTGTATTTGCTTCAGATCAATCCGGCGTTTACAAATTCAGCCACAATTATAGTAATGGGAATCAGCAGTATCGGTGTGATACAGAGTGTCATGCAGAAAAGGACAATTCTGTGCGCATGTCTTGGAACGGTTTTTAATTTGCCAATGAGCACGATCACCATCATAGAAGACCTGTTAATGGTGGCCATGGCAATTGTAATGCTTGTGTTAATGTGAATTCAAAAATATTCTTATTAAGACTTAATATAAATAACAAAAATGTGTATATTATCAGCTTTAAAAATTAAATCTAAACAATGAGAAAAATTTTAGCTGTACTATCCGTTTTTTTATTAACTGACTTTACATACTCTGATGACAGGAGATTCACTTATACTTACGAATCATCAACACTTGCCAAGAATGAAAAGGATATGGAGATCTGGACTACCTATAAAGGCAGCCGTGAAACATTTTATTCTGCTTTTGAGAACAGGCTTGAATTTGAAGTCGGACTTACCAATAAACTTCAGACTGCATTTTATCTGAATACAAAGAATGTAACTAAAGCTAACAGTACAACCGGTAATTATGATACTGAATTTGAATTCAAAGGGATCTCTTCAGAATGGAAATACCAGTTATTTAATAAATATAAGGACGGGATCGGTTTTGCGCCATACATTGAACTCGGATTAAATACTGATGAAATAAAACTTGAAGCAAAGCTTATAACCGACAAACAAATATCCAAAAAATTTCTGATTGCATTCAATGCAGTCGGTGAATATGAATGGGAATATAATCCGTCACCGGATCCGACATCCAAAAAATTTGAGATGGAATTTGATCTCGGTCTGGCTTATGATATATCGCATGATTTTTCCGTTGGTCTTGAAGCCAGAAGTCATACCGAATATCCAAACGGAGAAGGTTCCATATTCTCATCAATGTTTATAGGACCGAATATAAGTTACAGAGGCGAAAGCTGGTTTATGGCATGTACCTATCTGCCGCAGATCCCGGCAATTCAGCGTTCGGTAAATGAGCCAAACAGCGCTTTGGTGCTTGATGAACAGGAAAGAAACAATGTAAGACTGATACTGGGATTTACTCTGTAATTAACAGGGTTTATAAAACCGGTTGACTGTTACGAACAGATTATTGATAGCGAATTTAATTAAATTATCATGATAGAAAAAATAATAGACTTCTCAGTAAACAACCGGTTTATAATACTTATTCTTTATATAGGTGTTGTCGGATATGGAATATATTCGATGATGAATACACCTGTCGATGCAATTCCGGATCTTTCAGAAAATCAGGTCATCATATGGACTGAATGGCAGGGAAGAAGTCCTCAGATCATTGAGGATCAGATCACATATCCGCTTACAACTTCACTTCAGGGTATGCCAAAAGTCAAAGCAGTAAGAAGT
>JAGQWH010000189.1 GCA_020437545.1 Ignavibacteriota bacterium | reverse complement strand
GTAACCTTGAAGTTTAAATTTCTTTTTGGTTTTGATGTTCAAAAAATATATTTACTAAGTATCTCATTAGTGTCAGGAATTCATTTTCCGCTTTTAATTATTTGATCTTTTGTTCAATACAAAAATAACGATTTTTTAAGAATTACGAAGTATACTTCTTAATCTTTTTTAAATTTTAAATGGTGAAGCTGTTATATTTTTATTACTTACTTTGATCATAGAATTCTCCGGGATCGAATGCCATTTTTCCATGTAATCTCCTATTGGCTCCGATACCAGGCACGCTGCAAAATCACCGAATTTTTTATCGATGTGAGGATTTAATCTTTTTAACTCTTCAATACTCGGGCTTATGTATAAAGATGGTCCTTTGCCGTTACTTCCGTATCTGAATCCCCATATAGATGCACCGTCTGAAATTCCGAGCGTCATCCACAGAGATTCCTTTACACCGGCTTCTTTTGCCGCACCTTCGACAACTCTGACCATTTCTGCAATTGCTCCCGGTACATCTTTCTCAAGACCTAATGTCAGAGCCAGATGAAACATGACTTCAGAATCTGTTGAGCCAACAATGTTCTTAAAATATTCAGGTTTTATCATGGCAAGCAACTTCTGATGTATCAATTCAAATTCAGCGATCTGCCCGTTATGAACAAACAGCCATTTACCGAATCTGAAAGGATGACAATTGGTTTCCTGAATCGTTGCAAGAGAGGCGGCACGTATATGTGCCAGAAATAAATGTGATTCAATATGAGAAGACAGATCTTCAAGATTCAGATCATTCCATGCAGGGCGAATGCTTCTGAACAAACCCGGAAAAGGATGCCTGTCATACCAGCCAAGTCCGAATCCATCTCCGTTTGTCGGAGTTGTTGTTGAATTCGAATGCAGACTCTGATCTATAAGATTATGCTTTGGCTTAAGTATCAGATCACTGAGAAATATCGGATCACCGGTATAGGCTAACCATCTGCACATATTAAAATATTAAAATTTTTAATTGCAATAAAATACAGGTCTGAATTTCATCTTTCAATTTATAATTTATTATATTGCAATTTTATGAACCCTGTGTAATTGTTTTATAATAAAATTACTCAGGAATTATCACTTCATCTACTACATATACTATGCCGTTTGATGCCGGAACTGATGCGATGATCTTTGCTTTATCAATAAATATATCATCACCTTTTTTAGTTATTTTGGCATTCTTACCATCGACCATTCCCAAGATCATTCCGTCCTGAAACATTTCCGTTTTATAAACACCTACATATACATGATGCTGTAAAATAGTAGCAAGCTTGTCTTTATTTTCGGGCTTTAAAAGTTCTTCAACAGTCCCCGGAGGTAATTTGTCAAATGCTGCATTTACGGGAGCAAATACTGTGAACGGACCGGCATTGCCTAATGATGTCACAAGATCTGCTGCCTGAAGCGCAGTGACTAAAGTAGTGTGATCTTTCGATCCGGCAGCTATCTTGACTACGTCTTTATCAGATACATCATCGGCTATCGGAGCATTTTCTTTTTTAACTTTTTCATCAGCTTTTGATGTGGTCTTTGTCTGCTCTTTTCCGCAGCTTATTAAAAGAAGAAGGCAAATTGAAAACAGGTAAATTAATTTTTTCACAATGTTTTATATTTTATTTTTGGAAATAACCTATTACAAAATTAATAAAAACTGAAATATGGTAATTTGACTTAAATCAATTTATTACGAATATGTTACTTTACCTTCTCTGTCCAAATCGTTTTATAAAATTACAGAATAATTTTCAACTATACTCAGATTTACCTTCTTTCTTTTGAACGATCTAAAGAAAGAAGCAAACAAATCCGCCTCGGCGGACGCCCGTCCCGAGTACTTGGGAATAAATTGCCGGAAATTCATTCTTATTGGCGGCAATTTATCACAGGCGGATTCAAAAATTTGAAAAGTTATAAATATATATCTGCATTCATTTATAAAACTTGATAATTATATGATAATGTATGGACTGTATTTTTGCTTTACATACCTCCCGATACTTCCAAAAAATATTCTGTAATAATTCATTTTCTTAATTCCTTTAAACATTTTTTTTCTTCCGGATAATTTTTTTAAAATATTTTTTAAACAAATTTATTTTATCTCCGTAAAGACTGATAAATTATTATTTAAATAATAATCACCGCAAAAATAATTTTAATAACACTGAATTAAAAAAAAACAAAAGGAGAAAAATGAAAATGCTTCAAAAAATTGTAATGCCGCTGTTCTTATTAATGATCATCATCACAGCATCGGGTATCAATAAAGTTTCTGCTCAGGATAAACCTGATTATTCAGGAACATGGAGTATAACTTTCTACAATCCTGAAGGAAAAGTAGTTGGCTTAAGAACTCTTGAAGTATCAGGAGACGGACTGATATCAGATAAAGCAAACATGTATCTTGGTGAAATTGTTTATCTGACTGACATAGAAGCAGATCTTTCTGATAACGGAATAGTAAGGGATGGTACTCTGACTGATCATGATAAAATTGAAGTTACAGGAACATTAAGAGGTTCATTCACTGTATCAGAAGGAAATGGCGAATGGACGGATTATCACGGCAGCAGCGGTACATGGAAAGCTGTCAGATCTGATAAGAAAGCTAAAAATTAATTTTTCAAAGGAAAGAAATAATTGCTAAACCAATACAAACCAAAAATGGTGTATGGATCTTAAATCCTTACACCATTTTTAATTTAAACTATATTATCCGCCGAGGCGGATTAAAAACTATTTCACATAAACAGTCTTCCTGTTAATAAACTCCATTATCCCGTCTTTCGAAAGTTCACGTCCGTAACCGGAGATCTTCGTACCTCCAAATGGCAGTCTGGGGTCAGATTTAACGAGTTCATTTACAAAGTATGCTCCGTCACTTACTCTGTCAGCCATTTTAATGGCTTTTTCTGTGTCTCTGGTGCAGACTGTTACTCCAAGACCGAATGGAGAAAGTTCTGAAAGTCTGAATGCATCATCCTCATCGTTTGCTTTTATCATAGCAGCAAGTGGTCCGAATGTCTCTTCATCAAATGCCGGCATACCGGGTTTCACATTTCCTAAAACAGTCGGATCATGATAAGCTCCGTTTTGCTTTCCGCCTGATATTAATTCAGCTCCCTGTTCAATAGAAGTTCTTACCTGTTTCTGAAGTTCGTCCGCAAGATCAATTCTTGCCAGCGGACCGATCTGAGTGGTATCATCCAAAGGATCTCCGGGCTTGAGTTTACTTACAGCGTCAGTAAACTTAGAAACGAACTCATCATAGATTGCTTCAACCAGTATAAAACGTTTTGCGGCAATGCAGCTTTGACCGCAGTTAAGCATGCGGGCTGTTAAAGCGGTTTTAACCGCTTTTTCCACATCGGCATCTTCCCAGACTATGAATGCGTTGCTGCCGCCGAGTTCGAGCAGAGATCGTTTTATATGACGTCCTGCTATGGCTGCTACTGATGAACCTGCTCTTTCACTTCCCGTAAGAGAAACTGCCTGAACAGCTTTATGCGACATTATTGTTTCTGTCTTATCGTGATGTATTATTAAGTTCTGAAATACATTTTCCGGAAATCCTGCTTTAATAAATACTTCTTCAATCTGCTTTGCACATCCGAATACATTTGATGAATGTTTTAGTAAACCGGTATTTCCGGCGACCAATGTAGGCGCTGCAAATCTGAATACCTGCCAGAATGGAAAATTCCATGGCATGATTGCAAGTACACAACCTATGGGATCATGTCTTACAAAACTTTTCTGTGCATCTGTTACTATGACCTGATCTGCAAGAAACTCATCTGCATTATCAGCATAATAATCACATACCCATGCGCATTTATTTATTTCACCTCTTGATTCGGAAATGGGTTTACCCATTTCCAGTGTGATCATCCGGGCAAATACTTCTGTATTGTCCCTGAGTATCTGTCCTGCCTTTTTTAAAAGATTGGTTCTTTCTTTTATGGGAGTTTTACTCCAGCTTTGGAATGCCAGTCCTGCATTATCAAGAATTGTATTCAGTTCACTGTCTGTGTGACCTTTGTGAATTTCTATTTCTTTTCCGTTAAATGGATTTATTGATTTGAATTCCATCTTATAATTTTTTATTAAATGATTAATTCTGAAATTAACCCGTAAATATTAAAAATTATTTACCTGTTAAATCAAACTGTTTTAAAACCAATAATTTATTTTGTCAGAGTGCCGGTTAATTCAGGCTTTTTCGTTTTATCCTCAATCAAGGTTGATTCGTACTTATTCCGGATTGCCTTGATCCAGCTTTTTGCTCTGGATGTTAATTTAAAATCATCCGTCATCATTCTTCCCCTTGCAACAAGTATTCCCATATCTGCACCTTCATATAAATAGTCACCTTTTCTTGTTATGCGTAAAAAGAATGCTTCATTTTCATTCTCTACTGCGCGCCTGTGTGTGTCCATTCTGTCAAACTGAATATGTCCGTTATCAAACATTCTCCATATTCCTGATCTTGGAGCTTCATTTACATATTCAATTGTATCCTTTGTATGCTTTATAATTATCTGACTCCATCCGTCTATGTTTTCCTGCTTTGCCCATCTGCTGTTTAACTCTTCAATATTCAAAGTATAATCAACATCCATCCATTCAAGTATATGGAAAACAAAAAGCGGTGCATCTGCAAGAGCAAATACAGCATGATTGGTGATTGAGCTTGCTCCGGTAACTCTTGGATTTAATTCACCGAGATATATCTTTCCGTTATCCTGATCTATTAAAAAATCCAGTTCAAAATATCCTTTATATCCTTCTTTTCTCAACTGGTTACCAAACAGCTGAGCATACTCACCTGCTTTTTTTCTGATCGTTGGTGTGAACGCATCTGGATATATTTCATTTCCGCACCAGCCGCCTTTGTAAGGAGTTAACTCCTTAAAACCAACCAGTTCAGTCATGAGTGGAGCTACCACTGTTCCGTGTCTTGTTACACACGCTTCAATTGCTGATCCCCTGCAATTGATCCGCTTCATGATCTTTACTTCCTTTTCCTTTACTATCTCTTCTTCATATTTTTTGAATTCCTTTTCATTGGAAATGAAAAATGTAGTATGACCTGAATCTCCGAAAGGTGTCTGGATGACAAGATCATTACCAAGTTTCTTTGAAACAGATCTCAGATGTTTGTAATCTTTAACTTTTGACAAGACATACGGAACACAGGGTACACCTGCTTTTTCAGCTATCCGGTTTGTATTTACCTTATTGTCCATGAAGTTTCTCATCTTAGCTGTCGGGAACATTATCTCAAGTCCAAGCTTTTTAGCAAGCTCTTCAGTCTTATCATCAAACATAAGGAACATAGCCTTGCTTTTTAAATTCTCTTTATTTCTTGTTTTAAGATAATCCTGAACTTCCGGGTGCTGAAGCAGATAATTATTAATGTCTTCTATGCCTGTAAATTCATCATGCGGAATTTCCGTTTTAGGAGAGAATACATTCGGATGCAATCCGTCAAAACATTCGATATAACAAATATATTTAAAACCCTTTATCCATTCATCTGCACCAAGTAAATTAAAATTGGTTGCGCTGATAAAATATATTGGTGTTTCATTCTTGTAAAAATATCTTCTGATATCCGGAATTCCGTCTAATTTTCTTATTTTTTCATTTTTTTTAGCCATAGTTGATTATTATATTATTTTTATTTTTTAATTATATTTTTTGTCTTGGTTTTTCTTTTTACCGATACAGGAGAAATTGTCTTACCATTTTTACTTATCGTATTATTACTGTTCCGGGTTTTACTTTTAACAGTTCTGATATTCTTACTTACTTTACCATTCTTTCTTAATGATTCTGTTTTATTTCTGTCAAGTACGCTTTTCTTAAAAACCCTTAAACCAAGATCTGCCCTGAAGCCATGAATTTCTGATACGTCTATTGCATTTAAAAACTGGATGATCTCTTTGCTGACAACCTGGCCAGGAACCAGTACAGGAAATCCGGGCGGATATGGAATTATAAATGAAGACGCTACAAGTTCCCTTCCCTTTTTTAATTCAGGCAGACATTCCTCCAAAGGTATGTATTCATAATTGTCTTCATTGTATGCAAGGAAATATGCTTCACGGAGATTACCTCCGGGTACTCCCGGAACTGCCTGAAATGATGAATGAAAATAACTGAAATCTGGTAAAGGCGGAACGTCTTTTGTCAGGGATTTGATCCTGTTAATATGTATCTCTCTCTCCCGTTTATTCAATGCCCCGATCTCTTCATCCAGCTCGTCCGCTATTTTAAGTAATGCATTTAAAAGATAAGTAACACTTCCTCTTGTAGTTCCTATATTGGTCATAAACAGAACAGTATTTCTTGAAGTCTTATTTATCTGAATGTTAAATTTATCCATCAGATACTTGTTCTTGAATGTATCTCCATCCACTCCTGTCCTTCCGATATTTAATGTTATCTTTGTCGGATCAAGAACAAATTCATCCAGCTCCCACGCTTCTTCCATTTTGTTCCAGCCGGTAGCTTTATCATAATATCTTGTCAGACCTGTCTGTCTGTATTTTTGAGGTATGAAATCATTAATTGTCAGTACATCAAAATATTTGCTCAGCTGAGGATTATCAGCGATCTTGGCTCTTAAGACCATTGCAAGTTCAATGCTCTTTTCTACAAGCTCATATCCCTCAAACTGTACCTGTCTTCTTCCGACATCAAGTGATGCCAGCATCTGATAATTAGGTGAAGTAGATGTGTGTGTCATATATGCTTCGAGGAAAGTGCTTTCACATTTTCTTCTGTATTCTTCATCCCATATATGGATCATCGATCCTTGCCTGAAACTGCTTAATGTCTTATGTGTACTTTGAGTTGAATATACTCTTATCCGGACCTTATCAGGATCAGGCATTATTGACTGCTCTCCTTTTTTAAGTCCTTTAATATACTTTTTATATTCATCCCTGTATTCAACGGTCTTATATTTTTTATAAAGTTTCTTTGCGGAAAACATTCCTGTCCGTTGTTTGTAATTATATGTAAAGCTCGCAAATGCAAACCAGGCTTCATCCCATAAAAAGATCATGTCAGGTTTAATTGCCAGTACTTCTTCCATTACTCTTTGTACGTTATAAACAAATCCATCAAATGTACAGTTGGTCAGTAAAAGCATTTTTACTTTATCCAGACGGCCGGCATCCTTTAGCTGTAATAGTTTTCTCTTTATCTGTTCAAGAGGAACA
>JAGQWH010000188.1 GCA_020437545.1 Ignavibacteriota bacterium | reverse complement strand
CTTGCCGGACGCCTGACACTTGGAATACTGGTTTTTCAGGATATCTGGGCGATCATCGCTCTAAGCATTCAGGCAAATCTTGCAAGTCCGGATGTTATATTGATTTTAATGTCATTTATAAAAGGAGCACTGGTTGTTTTAATCAGTCTTTTATTGAGTAAATATGTTCTTCCGAGATTGTTCAAAGCAGTTGCAAAAACCCCCGAGATAGTTCTTATAACTTCTCTCGGCTGGTGCTTTTTAATATGCGGTCTTGCGGGAGTCTTCGGGCTTTCTCTGGAAATGGGAGCGCTCATTGCCGGAGTTGCGATTTCTACATTCCCGTACAATCATGATGTAATAGCAAAAGTGATCTATATAAGGGATTTCTTTATTACATTATTCTTCGTTGCACTCGGAATGCAGATCACAAACCCGTCAGCTGATCCGGAAATTTTGATTTATTCAGCAGCAGCATCTGTGTTCCTCATAGCTTCCAGATTTCTTTCAATTTTCCCGATCCTTCATGCCCTGAAAAACGGTAACCGGGTAAGTCTGCTGACATCCATTAATCTGTCTCAGATCAGCGAATTCTCTCTTGTCATTGCAGCGCTTGGTCTTGCTGCAGGTCATATCACTGATTCCATATTGACAATAATTATTTTTACTTTTGTCATCACATCGGTAGCATCCACTTACATGATAAAGTACAGTGATCCCATTCAGAGATTTTTAAGCAGGATAGTCCGGGTATTCGGATTCAGAGATGTAGGAAGTGATGACGATCAGACCTTTGATTCCGGTCAAAAGGATATAGCAATACTGGGGTTCTTTACTACTGCCAGCTCTCTGATCAATGAAATGGAATCATATGACAATTCCAACGAAGAAGGTGTCAGCATTCTTGACAAGGTGATGGTCATCGACTTTAATCCCGAAGTGCATAAGAAACTTACGGGTAAAGGTATCAGGACTTATTATGGCGATATAAGTCATATTGATACACTTCTTAATTCAGGTATAGAGCATGCCAAAATAATAATCTCTACAATTCCCGATTCCATTTTAGTCAATACTGATAATCTCAGACTTCTGAACAACATAAAAAAAGTAGCTCCGCAGGCAAAAATAATCGTAACAGCCGAAAGCCCAAATCTTGCTATAGAGCTATACGAAAACGGAGCGCATCATGTCCTCCTCCCGAGGGTTTTAACAGCAGAAAATCTCATGGATGTATTGATAACATTTTTTAACCGGGATGCAGATGAAGTTCTGAAAGATGAGCTCGAAATGCTGAAGGGGAGAAATGAGATTCTGGAGTAGAAGATATGGAAATGGAAAAACGATAAAATTTATTTATCCGGAGTTTTGGAATAAACAAGAATCATTTTAAATCAGGAAATTTTAAATCATACTAATCGGAACCGTTTGGCAAAGATGAAATATCCCTGCGGCAATTGAACATTGGTTTCTTCTCTCTTCTCAAAAAACCTGCTTATTTAAAAATCCAGCTTTCTTTAATTTTATAACATTCCGGACCGGAATTTTCACCTGTATAAGGATTTCTTTTATCATTCTTTATGTCCGACATCCAGAAGCCGTTTCCGTATGCTTTGTTATCATCGCATTGCAAAACATAGATCGTTTTATTATACATACCGTAAGACTTTATGTATTCCATAAAGTGATCATTAAGCGAACTGAATATTTTTCTGGCTTCATCCAGCGTAATAGACGGATTTACTTTTGCTTTCAATGCAGCAAGCTCCCTGCTGAATTTTTTCTGATCCTTAAGATAATCCGGACTCATATACTGTCTGTAATCTGCGATAACGTCGATCATTGTAGTTGTCGTCAGTATTACATCATCCATTTTTCCTTTTGAAAGGGAATTTTTCAGAAGCATGTAATCTACAAACACATCAGTGACATGAAACTTTTCATTATCGGAAGCAAGATTTGAATTATCGTAAACAATGCTGCTGTAATTTTTTTGAGATGTTACATTCGTCTGAGATAATGCGTTTTTGTTTCCAATCAGTGCGATTAATAATACTGCTGCTAAGATCAGAATTAAGTGGAGATTTTTTAACTTTGTCATAATATTTTAGATTTGAAAAAATAAGTGTACTCTAAATTACAAAAATTTTTTGACTTTTTAAAATTTACATTTATTATGCCAAATATACATTTAATATTTTTTTGCATTTAACACGGTATTAACTGTGAATATTTCTTTCCGGGAGCTATTATTCAGATGCCTGAGTAAGCTCCGGCTCTGCTTTTCAAAATTATGTTTTCACATAGGATTTGAAAATAATTTTTTCCATTTTGTGCTGAAAATTATTATATTAATTAAGATGAAAAAAATCCGCATAATAGTAATTGAGGACAATCGTCTTCTTCGTGATGGAATCACTGAAATGATCAATGCGCAACCGGATCTCAGAGTTGTGGATGATCTCGAAGATAATGTAAAAATCGAACCTGTAATTCTTGAAAAAAAGCCAGATATAATTCTTATAGATCTTGGACTTCAGAGCAAGAACAGTCTTAAGCTGGTAAAGTCCATGAAGAAAAATTTCCCGGATCTTAAATTCATAGTAATGGATCTTTTCCCTGTTCAGGAAGACATATTTGAATTCGTAAAAGCCGGAGCGTCGGGATTCATTTTAAAAAATGCCGGAGTTACTGAGTTTCTGAAAACCATTCGCTCGGTTTTTAAGGGCGAGAAGATCCTTCCTACAAATCTTACAAATTCTTTATTCTCACAAATTGTACAAGAAGCAGTAAATGGTCCTAAAGAGAAGATGCTGATCCGGTCGGTGCGGATGACAAAAAGGGAACGGCAGGTCATTGAGCTTGTTTCTGACGGACTGACAAATAAAGAGATCGGGCTTAAACTCCATCTTTCTCCTTTCACAATCAAAAGTCATGTTCATAATATTCTCGAAAAACTTGCCATGCATAACCGCATAGAGATCGCCAATTATGCAAATGCAGAAAAAAGTTTTAATGATCTGCGTGATTCAGTATCATTAATGGACGAAGACGATAATTAGAACAAAACAGTAAAAAATCGTTTCAAACGGATTAGTCCACTTATCAATCTTCAAGACTATACTTTTTAGATCTTCCTTTCAGTAAATTACTGTTACATATACTTCGGTTCACATATAAGTTCTAACTTTATAATTTAAAATTAAAATAAACAAAAAGGATATTACCATGTACAGTAAAAAAAAACACACCCGGATTTTTCTGGGAGGATTAATAACCGGGGGAGTCATTGGAGCGGTTGCAGCTCTTATGTTAGCTCCGGAAAGCGGTAAAAAATTAAGAAGAGATATTTCAAAAAAAGCGGATGAAATAATTGATGACACAGGTAAAGTCCTTGAAAGTGCAGGCGATATTGCTTCAAAAATTATTTCAGATGCAAAGAAACAATCTGAAAATTTAATAAACGACGGGAAAAAGAAAATTGAAGAAATGGTTACCGCATCAGAAAAAGTATATAAGAACAGTAAGAATATAGCAGAAGAGAAAGTATCAAAAATGAAGAATATATTTTAATTCGTTTCATTTGCTATATGTATTCAGAATAAATATCAAATTCATGTTTCATTTAAATAAAAAAATTACTAACTAAAATACAGGAGAAAAAAATGTTGTGGACAATAATCGTAATACTTTTGGTTCTTTGGCTGCTGGGATTAGTTTCATCTTACACAATGGGCGGCTTTATACACATACTGCTGGTTGTCGCCGTAGTGATACTGATAGTCCGGCTGCTCCAGGGTCGAAAAGTTCTTTAAAAATTAATGTATAAATTCAGAAAAGGAATCTCTAAAAGAAACAGGTTTGAAAATTTAGCAAGGACACTTACAATCTTTGCCGGAAGTACAACAGCTTTCATGCTTGCGCTGACTACAGTATTGATATGGGGTATATCGGGACCTCTTTTCAAATTTTCAATGAGCTGGCTTTTGATGATAAATACAGGAACTACTATCAGCACTTTCTTAATGGTTTTTCTCATTCAAAGAGCGCAGAATAAAGAGTCCCTGGCTTTGCAGCTTAAGCTGAACGAGATCATTGCAGCTACTACAGGCGCAAGCAACAGGCTGGTGGATATTGAAAATCTCAGCGAAGAAGACCTGAAACTATTGAAAGTTCAATATTCAAAACTTACAATTTTGTTTGAGGAAGATTATGATATCAAACAGGAACATTCGGTTGAAGAAACAGATACTTAAACTTAAAAACAGAAAAGAGTGAATATACAATTATGAAAAAAAATAAAGCAAAGATAAGATTACTTCTGATAGAAGACAACAAGATCCTCAGAAGCGGTATGGCAGCTCTGCTCAAACCGCATTTGGACATTAATATCGTTTCTACTTCAGGAAACAGTGAGAGCACCATTTTGCAGATCCATAAACTAAAACCCAATGTGATACTTATAGATCTTGGTCTTAGAAGCCGGAACAGTCTGCATATGGTAGAAGCAGTAAAGAAAGAATTTCCTGATTCTAAATTAATAGTCATGGATCTCGTTCCTGTGCATGCGGACATACTTCAGTTCATAAAAGCCGGAGCGAGCGGGTTCATACTTAAGAATGCCACCCTTGATGAATTTCTTGCTATCATCAGATCGGTATCGGAAGGTGAAAAGGTCTTACCCGAAAATCTGACTGACTCTCTTTTTACGCAGATCATTGAGTTTGCAATTAAGAAAGGAGATGTCAAGGTTAAGGATGCAGTGAGGATGACCAAAAGGGAGAAAGAAATAATTGTCCTGATAAGTGATGCTCTTACCAACAAAGAGATCGCTTCTAAATTAAACATTTCTGCATTTACCGTAAAAAGTCATGTACACAACATACTTGAAAAACTCGCGTTACATTCCCGTCTGGAAGTAGCTAACTTCAACGCTAATGGAGAAACTATCAAATCAATAGCTGACAGCATTTCCATTATAGGTAATTAAATTCTCTTACCCGGTACATAGTCCACTATTCAATCCTTTGGTCGATTATAAAATGATTTTTAAATAAGTAATTTATATTACAACAAAAGCACCTTTTTTTAAAAAAATAAAAACATAAAAATGAAAACAGTAATAATAACAGTCCTAGTATTCATGTTCGCAATATCAACTTCATTCGCTCAAATGGGAGAAGGAGATAATCTACTGGGCGGAACAATCGGATTATGGCCAAGTAACAGTTCAGCAACTTTAGGATTCAATTACGAAAATCAAATTGTCAAAACCGGAGTCGCTACTTTTGGTCTGGGCGCAATTCTAAGATACTCAAATGTTACAAAAAATGTACCTAAGGATTACTCAAATACTTTTATCGGGGGACAGGCAAATTTTAATTTTAATCAGATCGGAACCGGACAATTTGTACCGTTCGTCGGACTGGTATTAGGAGTATATTCTTCAAACGTCAACTCTTCAAAGGAAAACGGTTTCTGGACATGGGGACAAGCCGGCGCAAGATATTTCTTCAGTCCGAATGTAGCAGGTGTCGCAAGGTTCGGTCTTGGTAATTTTGATTTTAATTCACTGGAGGTCGGTGTTGATTTTAAATTTTAACTATTTTTTAAAAAGTAAAACTAAAGATATAATGTTATGAAAATAAAAACGATTTTAAGAATAACAGGATCAATACTTATGTTCTTATCTATGTTTATGATCTCTTCCTGCACAAAATCTGCAGATGAGAGTATTACAAAAGATCAGAAGGATGATGTACCGGAAACAGCTGTCATTGGAGAAATGGATTTTACGGAATCGGATGAAGATCTTTTAAATGTGGATTACAAGGAGTTCTATGAACATCTATCCCCGCACGGTGAATGGATAGAGGTTGATCCTGCGGAACTCGGATTAAGTTCAAATACAGCACAAATACAATTCAACGACCCGGATGATAAAATTTATCCACTCTCATCCATATTCGGTATTAAGGATGCAAACGCTGCAGAGGTTAATGAAAGTAAGGTATTTGTCTGGAAGCCTTCTGTGGATCTGGGTGTATCCGTCCCCGGAATTAAAAAGGAATTTACGCCTTACACAAACGGACAATGGATCAATTCGGATGCAGGCTGGTATTTTAAAGCGCCGACTCCGGCTGAAGAAACTGTTTCCCACTACGGCAGATGGGTGAATTCGCCAACAGCAGGCTGGTTATGGGTACCTGGAAGAGTTTGGGCTCCTGCCTGGGTTGACTGGAAACAGAATGACGATTATGTATCATGGGCTCCTCTTCCACCTTCAGTTTATCTGAATGACAATATAATCATCGAACCTGTAATTAAAGATAAAGAATATGTGATAGTTGAAAGGAAATTTTTTCTTGAGCCGGATGTATATAAATACAGTACTTTGAATTATGAAAACGGGAATACTGTTTTAGTTAAAGATCTTAAAGGAACTGATGGCATAGTTGTAATCAATAATGTAATTAATAACGTTGGTCCGGATATAGTTTTAATGCAGAAATTATACGGCAGAAATATTGAGTTCGTGAAATTGCATCATGTAAAAAAACACAGAGAAGTGATGTATTCAGACGGTGCGTATTATGTTTATTCCCCCGAATTTCGTAAATTTAAGAACAAAGGTAAAAGAGTAAAGATCAATATGCCGGAATCTTATAAACAATATGATGAATGGATAACAAGTAATTCCGGTGGAAAAGGTTCAGAGAAAGAAGACAAAAAAACCGGAAAAGACAATAATAACGGTAATATGAATAATGGTGATATGCATAATGGAAATAACGGTAATATGAACAATGGTGATATGCATAATGGGAATAACGGAAAAAAGGACAAAGAAAAAAATGATAATATGAATAATGGAAATGATAATGGTAAAAAAAACAATGATAAAGATAACGGAAATAAAAGCAATAATAATAACAAAGATAAAGGAAACAAGGACAATGGAAAAAATAACGGAAAAGGTAAGAAGTAGAAGCGTTTTATTTCTATAAATGTTTAACCCAAGTAACTAAAACAAAATATGTCAATCATAAAACAAAAATTTATTTTACTGATAATTACAGTAATATTTTCAGCAACAATAATCTATTCCTGCAGTGATTCATCAGTTACACCTGCACCGGTAGATAACTTTACTCTGAGCTCAATGAGCTCACTTGATACAATAGGAGATTCACAAAATATACTTATACTCGATACGGTGAAGATATTGATTAAAGATATAAAACTTAATGTATCTAACAACAATCAGGATTCTACAAATTTCAAAACAGGACCATTTGTTGTTTTTCTGAATCTTTCATCAAATATCAATCAGATAACATCCGCTCT
>JAGQWH010000187.1 GCA_020437545.1 Ignavibacteriota bacterium | reverse complement strand
AATTTATCACCAGCGGGCGATTTTTCTTTGCTTCTTTCTTTTGATCGTTCAAAAGAAAGAAGGTAAATCTGAGTATAGTTGAAATTTATTCTATAATTCTATAAAACGTTTTGGACAGAGTTGAGTCAAAAATATACTTAATTCAATCTTTTATGTTTACTTAAACATTACTATTTTACAGCATTCAAAAAACCGGATTCAAAATTTTAACTTATATTTTTATAAAGCAATTATGTCAAAGAATTAAATGAAAACTATAGGTCTTTTTTTCTTAAGTATAAAAGACTATCTGGTGCTTTCATTACTGGTTGTAATTTCTCTCATTCTGATCTTTTCAAATGATAACTCACAGGTAAGATTTTTAAGGGCAGTCGGAGTAGGATTTGTCGGTGCTATACAAAGCGGATTCTCAGCAGTGCCGAATGTTTTTCAGATACAGAAGGAAAATGATTTTTTAAGAGAAAAAAATATTGAACTCTCGAATGAAGTTTCAGCATTAAAAGAAGCAAAGCTTGAAAATCTCAGACTTACAAAATCATTAGGTCTTAAGAGTAAAAATATTTCAGGAGTTGTAATTGCAAAGATAGTAAACAAAACACTGGTGCAGACCAGAAATACTATCACACTCAATGTAGGTGAATCTGACAGCGTTAGAATTAACATGCCCGTAATTACAGATGACGGACTCGTGGGAAGAATCGTTTCGGCAAGCAGTAATTATTCAATAGCTCAGATTCTGTATAACAGAAGTCTGAATGTAAGCGTGAAAGTTCAGCGGAGCCGTGTTGACGGAATATTGAATTATGACGGAGCGGGAAATCTTGTGATAAATAATGTTCCGAAAAGCGCAGATGTAAAAGTAGGCGATGTGGTAATAACATCTGAATACAGTAATTATTTTCCGGCAGGAATTCCGGTTGGAACAGTCATAGAAGAAGGTAATCTTGATAACCTTTTCAAAAAAGTAGTTTTAAAACCATCAGTAAATTTTACAACGCTGGAAGAGGTTTTCGTGCTCAGACATTTGCCTGAAATGGAAAGACTCGAACTTGAAAATTCTTATTTAAATAAAGAGTAAAAGAAATTGTATATAACATCCTATCTTAAGTATGCCGTAGCTCTGGCAATATTGATTGTCATACAGGTTTCGTTTATGTGGCTGATTGCAATTTCTAATTACAACATTACTCCGGATCTGATAATTATACTTGTGATATTTCTTGGATATACGCGCGGACATATTGCCGGAGCAGTAACCGGTTTTATTGCAGGATTTATACTGGATATATTAAGCGGATCATTCCTTGGTCTGTCGGCTTTGTCATACTGTATAGCAGGGTTTTTAGCAGGATACTTTCAGAAGCAGACTACAGGAGAGTCAACAAAAAAAAATTCTGTGATAGGAATTATATTTATGTGTACATTAGTTGCATACACTATATTTTTCCTGATCTATTTTCAGGGTTCGCAGATCCCATTCCCTGAAATATTTTTAAAATATGTAATCACAACAACATTATACACATCTGTATTCGGACTGATATTCAGTCTTATATTTTACAGATTTGATCTTCAAAAATCGATTTAACAATATTTGGTCTAAATGGACATCGAAAAAAGAAAATTTTTTATTTACACGGTTTGCTCGATCATATTCGCTTTGTTCGTAGTCAGGCTTGCCTATCTTCAGCTTTTTAACAAAGAGGAGCTGGCAAAGGAATCTGATAAAAATGCCGTAAAGACTATAACTGTTACTCCTCCAAGAGGACTGATGTATGACCGCAACGGTCATGTGCTTGTTGATAATAAACCTTCTTACACCGTCACTATCACACCTTCGCAATTTGATAAAAATAATTTAAATGAAGTTGCCGGAATTCTTGAGATACCTCCAGATGAACTCCTGGAAAATCTGAAAAGCTTTAAAGGCACCAATAGATTCAATCCGGCTAAAATAAAAAGAGATGTTGATTTCAAAGTTATCTCTTTTATTGCAGAAAACAGGGACAGGCTGCTGGGTGTAGATTATCAGACGGATGCGATCAGATTTTATCCGAACAATTTCCGCGGTTCGCATGCTTTCGGATATGCAAGTGAGATATCTGAAAAAGGTCTATCCAAACAGATAGGAGATTATTACAAACAAGGCGACGTCGTAGGTTCGAACGGACTTGAATCAACATACGAACCTTATCTAAGAGGTGTGAAGGGTTATGATTTTATTACAGTAGATGTGAAAGGAAGAGAGCTTGGCAGCCTGAATGACGGGAAAAATGACATTCCGCCGGTAAACGGATCTGATCTGATACTCGGTATGGACAGGGATCTTCAGGAATATGCTGAAAAATTAATGGGAGATAGCAGAGGAGCCATTATTGCCGTCGATCCGCGTACAGGAGAAATTTTATGTTTTGTATCAAAACCTGATTTTGATCTTTCTTCATTTGCAGGCAAGACAGATCATAAAGTATTTTCTGCACTTTTAAATGATCCTGAAAAACCATTATTCAACAGAGTAGTACAGACAAAATATCCTCCCGGCTCCACATGGAAAATGCTTATGTCAATGGCAGCAATGGGTGAAGGAATACTGACACCTACATCTACAGTAGCATGCAACGGATCATTTTCATATGGCAACAGGTCGTTTGCTGATCACGGCGCTTATGGAAATATTAATGTGACCCGGGCAATTGAAGTATCGGCAAATGTATTTTATTATAAGATGGGACTTGCGGTCGGTATTGATAATTATTACAAATATGGAAAATTATTTGGATTCGGTCAGAAGACCGGAATTGATATTCCTAATGAGACATCCGGATTATTGCCTTCTCAGCAATACTTTGATAAAAGATACGGTGAGAATAAATGGACACAGGGATTGCTTGTAAGTTTAGGAATCGGGCAGGGAGAGTTAGGAGTTTCTCCTGTTCAGATGGTAGCATATACTGCAGCGCTTGCAATGAACGGATTATACTGTCAGCCTCATTTTGTAACGAAGATCAGAAGCAACAGTACCGGTCTTGAAGAGGATGTTAAATTCGAACAGAGAAGAATTGACATGCCACAGGCTTATTATGATGCAGTTAAGAAAGGAATGTTTTTAGTAGTAAACGGAAACGGAACAGCCGGAAATATCAAGTCATCTGAATTCACATTATGCGGAAAGACAGGAACTGCACAGAATTCATCCGGAAAAAATCACTCATGGTTTGTAGGATTTGCGCCATTTGACGATCCGAAAATTGCAATATGCGTTATGGGAGAAAATGAAGGATGGGGAAGTTCGTTTGGCGCACCTGTTGCCGGAGCACTGATGGTCAGATATCTTGGAGGACCGGGAAAAACATTTGACGGAGATATTAAATCCGTCGCGGGAGGACAGGATTAATGAATAAAAGCATTTTTGAAAGAATTGATCTGATGCTTCTTATTGTTACAATCGCAGTGATTATCTGCGGATTGCTTGCAATTTTCAGCGCAACATATACAAGCGGAGCTGATTATTTTTCAAAACAATTATACTTCTCTGTCATCGGAATAATTTTTATGATCGGAATCAGTTTTGTCCCTCCAAGGATAATTGCAAGATCATCTTATATTATTTATCTGCTTTCTATAGTATTGCTTGTAGTAGTTTTAATTATAGGAAAAAAAATATCCGGATCCAGAAGCTGGTTTAGCATGGGAGGATTCGGGATACAGCCTTCAGAGTTTGCAAAGATAGCGACAATACTGGCTCTTGCAAATTTCCTTTCTCAGGGTGAAGATGCATTCAGAAATGTGAACAGATTTCCGGAATTTCTGAAAGCATGCGCCATAGTTTTAATACCCGTACTGCTGATAATGAAACAGCCTGATATGGGAACCTCGCTTGTATTTCTTTCGATGATACTTCCGGTTCTGTTCTGGGTAGGATTATCACCTTACGTATTGTTCATAATAATAACGCCTGTGATAGCTGTACTGGGAGCATTTTTTGGAATAAATTATCTGATAGGGGCAATAGTGCTCATTGGATTGATATTGCTGATGTTTAAGAAAAATGCATTTGTTGCGGCAGTCGTAATAGTTCTTAATATTGCAATCGGCTATTCATTCGATACCTTATATCATAAACTTCAGCCTTACCAGCAAAAAAGGATCACCGCAGTATTTGATCCTTCTACTGATCCGCTTGGAAGCGGATATAATGTGATTCAGTCCAAAGTAGCAATCGGTTCGGGCGGATTATTCGGTAAAGGTTTTCTTCAGGGAACACAGACACAATTAAAATTTATTCCCGAGCAGTGGACGGATTTTATATTTTGCATGATAGGTGAGGAGTTTGGATTTGTCGGAAGTATTTTAATACTGACTTTATACATGATAATTATTTTTAAGCTGGTGAATAACGCCTATATGACAAAAAACAGATTCCTGAGCGTTGCGTGTATTGGCTTTGCGAGCATTGTGCTCTTCCATCTGGTGATAAATGTCGGTATGACAATTGGAATTATGCCGGTAATAGGAATTCCTCTGCCGATGATGAGTTACGGTCTATCATCATTGCTGTCTTTCCTTGTAATGATGGGAATAGCGATGAGTGCATACAGATACAGAAACCAGTATTAATTGATAATTGATAGTTGATAATTGATAGTTGATAATTGATAGTTGATAATTGATAGTTGATAATTGATAGTTGATAGTTTATATTTGTTATGGCTGATTTGAAAATAATGAATAAGGATGGAGAATATGAAAAACAAAAGTATTGTTGAAGATAAATCATACAAATTTGCGTTAAGGATAATAAAACTGAATAAGTATTTAATAGTTGACAGTAAAGAATTTATCCTTTCTAAACAATTATTAAGATGCGGTACTTCAATAGGTGCAAATGTAAAAGAAGCTTCGCAGGCAGAATCAAAAACGGATTTTATTCATAAATTAAATATTGCTTTAAAGGAAACCTCCGAAACTGAATATTGGATCAATTTGCTCTTTGATTCAAACATAATTGAAAAAAGAGCTTATGATTCCTTATTAAAAGATTGCACGGAAATATTAAAATTATTAACATCTATTGTAAAGACTTCTCGCGCTAACTTAAAGAAACAAAAAAATTAAATTATCAACTATCAACTATCAATTATCAACTAACCAATGATTTTATCCGACAAAGAGATACTCAAAGAAATAAAAAATAAAAATATTGTATTAAAGCCATATGACAGAAAATGTCTTGGTTCAAACAGTTATGATGTACATCTTGGCGAATGGCTTGCAGTATACAAAGATGAAGTCCTTGATGCCAAGAAGCACAATAAGGTAAATTATTTCAGGATCCCGAAAGAAGGACACATTCTTCATCCTACAAAATTGTATCTCGGAGTGACGCTTGAATATACTGAGACGTTTAAGTTCGTACCGTTTCTTGAAGGTAAATCAAGCATTGGCAGACTTGGAATTGACATACATGCAACTGCGGGAAAAGGTGATGTCGGATTCAAGAACAACTGGACTCTGGAAATATCAGTAAAACAACCGGTGAGAGTTTATGCCGGAATGCCGATCGGACAGCTGATCTATTTTAAAGTTGAGGGAGATGTACTCACTCCATACAATAAAAAAGCTTCAGCAAAGTATAATAAGAAGACCAATAAACCTGTAGAATCGATGATGTGGAAAAACAGTTTTTGATCTTTGATCTTTGATCTTAGATTTTAGATTTGTTTTGTCAACGTTTAACTTTCAACGTTTAAATTTCAACTTTCAACGTTCAACTTTTAACTTTTAACTTTTCACTTTTAACTTTTAACTTATTGAGTTACTTAGAAAAACTTCAGAAAATTATAAAGAAAAACAACTCGAATTTAGTGGTCGGATTGGATCCGGATATTGATAAGATCCCGGCATTCTTTTTGAAATATAAAAACCCGGTTGCGGAGTTTAATAAACTTATAATTGAATCAAGCAAAGATATAGTTGCAGGATATAAACCAAACGTTGCTTTTTATGAATGTCTTTGTGAACAGGGAGTCGAAGCGATCCGTGAAACAGTCAATGCAATCCCTGATGATCTGATAAAGATCTGTGATGCAAAAAGAGGGGATATGGGAAATACGGCTGAATATTATGCTCGAACATATTTTGATATTTATGGTTTTGATTCTATCACCATGAGTCCGTATATGGGAGTGGATTCTGTCGCGCCGTTTCTCGAAAGAAAAAATAAAGCGGTTTATATACTGGCATTAACTTCTAACTCCGGCAGTACAGATTTTCAAAGATTGAAGATTGACGGTAAATTTCTATATGAGATAGTAATGGAAAAGAGTCTCGAATGGAACAGTGATGATAATGTCGGATTTGTAATAGGTGCAAATCATACCGAAGAACTGGATAAATTTACTGCTGCTCATCCTGAGATATCTTTATTGATTCCCGGAATAGGAGCGCAGGCAAATGATCTTAATGAACTGCTTAAAAACCTACACACAAAGAACTTCGTTATAAATTCCAGCCGCGGGATCATTTATTCCGCTTCAAAAGACTGTACTGAAAAAGAATTCACCGATTTTGTAAGATCCGCTGCAGTCAAGCTTAATGGATCTATCAATGAAAAATCTGCTGATTGATGATCTGAATAACAGATTAAAAGCAATTTTTTATTGGATGTTAAAACGATTTTTACCACAAATATTTTTTATCCTAAGCAGGGATAAAATTTTCAGGCATATCATCCGGAAATAAGTCCTTAAAAAATGGGATGAAAATTTCTCGCATGTAATTTATATTTTACATTAACGATTAGCCTCTTAGGCTGAGATTGTATTGTTATTTTGTTTTATAGGTTTTTGAATTTGATAATTAGGTAAGGTAATATAAATATGAAAAGGAGGAATGAGTTATGTTGTTTAAGAATAAGTACAGAATCGAATCAAGCCGATTAAAAGGTTATGATTATTCCCGTCCGGGAGCATATTACATCACAATAATAACGAAACACAGGAAACAATATTTCGGCGAAGTTGTAAATGGCGAAATGATTTTAAATCAATTTGGAAAAATAGCGAATGATAATTGGAAAGAAATTCCGGATCATTTTCCATATGTGATTTTAGATGAATATATAATTATGCCGGATCATATGCACGGAATAATTTTTTTGGATGATTATTTAGGGGGAAAACCAATTTTGTTTGATGTGACGAAATGTGATGATGCGCCCAAATGTGTAGAGACGCCCAAATTGGGCGTAGAGACGCCCAATTTGGGCGTCTCTACGCATTTGGGCGTCTCTACGCATTTGGGCGTCTCTACGCATTTGGGCGTCTCTACGCATTTG
>JAGQWH010000186.1 GCA_020437545.1 Ignavibacteriota bacterium | reverse complement strand
TGCTTCTGTTTTGATCGTTCAAAAGAAAGTAGGTAAATCTGAGTATAGTTGAAATTTATTCTATAATTTTCTAAAACGTTTTGTACAAATTTGAATCAAAAATATCTATTATCTAAGTTTCTTCATTTCAAATCTCCCGGATTATCCTAAAACAATTAAAATATAAATGTCTCAAATCCCCCGCAACGGATCTAAGAAAAAAAACTTTAAAAATATCTTTTTTGAGCTTTTGAGTTTAATAGACTTATAGTCTTAGAGACTTAGAACCTTAGAGGCAGAGATAAGAGAATTAATCTCGGACATTCCGGGTGACCGGGAACGAGTTAGTAATGTAGTTTGCAACGGCGAATCAAAATAGAAAATTTAAAATAACAGATCCGGAATTTATTTACATATGATGAAGATATTTTTCAACAAGCTTCTGTATCTCTTCATCTTTGCCGAATAATTCCTCACTTAAATTTGAATCTTTATAAGATTTAAGCTGAGAAATGAATCTATCAATTGTTCCTTTTGGAAAGATATTATTCTTTTCAAAAAACTCTCTTTCTTTGAAAAGAGCATCGGCGGATTCGGAACAGGAAACAGGAAGATGTTCGAGTGCAATGGCTTTATCTTTATTTTCATTCTTGAAAATATTTACATCCACAAATAATTCCTTAGCTCTTTCGAGCGCATTTTCCATTTCAAGACCGTACTGAGCAGCCATGATTATTCCCGCAAGCAAATGATAAATATCAGCCGAACCGTCAGGTGTACGCAATTCAATTGTCTGCTTTCCCGGGATGTATGGCACATCATATCTTTCAAATGGATTTGCATCCTTTACCATATTTGTCTTTGCAATCCAGCCAAGCGGAACTCTTACAAGAGCTGAACGATTCGTATCACCCCAGCAAATATTTGTTGGCGCTTCCTGATGCGGAACAAGACGAAGATAAGATAAAGGAACTGTATTACCGAATGCCGTGAGGGCTTTTGCTTTATCAAGTAATCCGGCAATTATTTTCCGGGCAGCATCACTTATGGAATATTCATCGGTCATAATATTAACATTATCTTTTTCAAGCTGCATATGAATATGAAGTCCGCTGCCGGCTTTTCCGACTGTTATCTTTGGTGCAAAGCTAATTATCACACCATGTTTCTGACCGAGCATTCTTAATATCCATTTTGCAATTATAATCTGATCTGCGGCATCCTCTGCCTCAACAGGCTGGAATTCAATTTCATGCTGTTCGAAATATTTTCCACGGCTACAGAAATTTCCGACTTCCGAATGACCGTATTTTATTTTGCAACCGCACTGAGCCATCAGATTCATTGCTTCTTTTCTCAGATCCTCCCATTTTGCAAACGGCTTCGAGTTATTATAGCCTTTCTGATCCTGTGGCTGATACATTACATCAGATACACCTACTACATAGAATTCAAGTTCGCCCATTGCTTTAAAAGTCAGTCCGGTAGCTTTTTTAAATTCAGTATGCGCTTTTTTAAGAATATATTCCGGCGCGCTTTCCAGAGGCTTGCCTTCGCCTGTGTAATATGAACAGAGAATATCCAAAGAAGGAATCTCAGAAAATGGGTTTACAAAAGCTGTACTGAATCTCGGAATGACGTAAAGATCGCTTGATGCTGCTTCGACATAGGAAAACAAACTTGAGCCATCGACTCTCTCCCCTGTCGCTAAAATGGATTCAAGATAATCCCGGCTTGTTATAACAAAATTGAGTGTCTTAAGTTTTCCGTCTTCACCGGCATACCGGAAATTGACCATTTCAATTCCGTTTTCTTCAATGTATCTGATGATATCATGGCGGGTAAATTCACTTGCTGGTTTTTTAAGAAATCTGACGAGTTTGTTCGGGTTCAGAGTTACTTCATATTCTCTCATGTAATTTTAATATTAAGATTTTTTTGAAACTAAACAAAAATATATATTTAATTCACAAAAAATAATTTTAATATTTTTCCTTACCAGTAAACTGTCATACTGTCTGTATAAAATTCAAGATGCCACTCCTTAAGAACATATCATGAATGGCATCTTTTTATTTGGGGCTTACTTATAATTTAATAGATCAAATTGATCTAATTGATCTTTTTGCTTTTAGTTCTCGTCGAGTTGCTATTTTTATTATTGTTTTTAGTTTCGGATTTGCTTTTAGAGTTACCTGAATTGTTAATGCTTTTTTCCTTACCGGAATCATTTTTTGTCTCTTGTTTTACTTTTTGCTTTGTCTCTTTTTTTACTTCTTCAGACTTTGTCTCATTCTTTTTATCCTTGGTTTTATTCACAGATTTTTCATAGGATTTTTTTTCATAATCAGAATTCGAAGACTTATCATTTTTTGTCTTTGTAGTTTTTGTAGTTTTTGTAGTTTGAGTATTAACTTTTGTATTTGATTTCTTATCGGACTCTGCAGTGTTGGTATTTTTTACTGAAGAATTTTCTGAACCTGTTTTAACAAGAGTATTGTTTTTTGCATTAGATATTTCTGTTCCATTATTACCTGCTGTAATTATCTGAGGTGTAATCCTTGTACCGGATTCTTTTGCAAGAGATATTGCATCGGGTCCCGTATATTTGAATTTTGCCATTGAAGGATCTTTATAGGTCATGACATTTATTTTTTCGGAATTCTTCAGCAGTTTTGAATTATCTTCGCTTTTAACAATAACTGATTTATCAATTTTTTTTGAGAAATCCTGTGTATTTACGAATACCCAGTTCTGTGGATTATAAGCAAATAAATGATTTGTATATACCTGCGTACCTCTGCCTCTCCATCGGAATCTCGGGCAGGTTGGATACCATCCTACATAGTTTCCGCAGCTTCTCCATGATACATAGTTAGGTGCCCAGTAATTTCCCGGGAACCAGACCCAGCCATAATTGACACTGCAGTACCATCTGCCGTAATTATAAGGAGCCCAGCCCCAGCTGTAATATGAAGACCAGACCCATCCGAAATTTGTAAAAATCCAGTTACCGTTGTAGTAAGGATTCCAGTAAGTATTGACTACATAAGGTCTCCAGACATAAATAATTTTAGTAGTAGTTGAGCTTTCATCAAAATCCAGAATTTCACCTGTCCCTTCCGTTATTTCCTGTAGAAATTCCGATTTATCAATTTCAACCCATTCTCCGTCTTTTGATAAACTGTCAAATTGCTTTTTATAAACTTCATTTGAATCAAGAAGATTTTCAGTCTGATCAATGGTATCTATCATAATTTCATTATCCGGATTGAGGTCTTCTACCGGCAATTCCTGTGCAGTCAATGATAAATTTATTGCGAGGGTAAATATTAAAGCTGCAAAAACCGGGAAATATTTATGATCTCTGAACATAAGGCTTTGGATTTAAATTTATGGATACTGTTTCTGATATGTTGACAAATCAAATTGCATATTGGTTTAACTAAATCTTCACTGTATATTTTTTACTCTTAGCTTTTATCCCTTCTATTTATTAAATTTACCAATATTATATTTAAATTATTATAATTTTTTATATGGAAAATAACAATACATCTTTGGAAAATTTATATTTTATGGATCTGAATGCTGACAAAAGAATTGATAACAGTAAATTTGTTCTTCCAATAAGCACCTCACTAAGCTTTGAGTTTCTCATTGATCATATTAAAAAAGTAGCGGAAAATAGTAACGAATTAAGATCTTCTTTTGCCGGGTCGATTGTTACCGAATTTGAAAATACACCTGAACTTCACGGCAGGATCAAAGATGTAAATGTTACAAAGAAATATGAAAATCTGATACAGAATATGATGATGTTTGTATTCCCCGAATCATTCTGGGAAGTACAGACTTATGCTGCTTATGTTCCTTTCAGTAATGATATGATATTCTCAACTAAAAGATTCAGGGAATTGAATTTCCGGTGGGAAGATGCCGACGGAGAACTTAACGTTGATCAGGAAGCCTATAAAATTGGAAAATCCATATCTGCGTTTGCAATTATATTGAGTTTGTTTTATGATGAAAAGATAAATTTTGATTTTCCAATTGTGTACAAAATAATGGATCAAGTTACAGGTCTGGATAAATATTACAAGATGAACAGTGCTGCAGAATTCGTGGATATTGTTCCGAAAGGTGAACTAAAAAAACTTACGGCTGAAGATATTGAATCAATAAAATCAAATATCTATGATCTTGAATATGTAAGCTCGATCCTTGAACCTGAGAATTTTGAATTTGTTGGTTTCGTTGCAATGAATGCAGTTAACATCTCTGATACAGAGATATTATCATCTATCAGAAAAGATCTGATAGAAAAAGATACAATTACATCATTTACGGGATTTCTCAAACTCCAGCATAAAATCAAATCTCTTTTGAAGTGTCCGGGGTTACTTCTCGGTATTACAGTTTATCCGGGCAGTAAGGACAGACTTAGTCAGTATGGAAGCAAATACGGTAATAGTTTTTTAATGAATGATAATTGTATAGTGAGACTCGGAACCATAGGAAATTCTATATATGATATTGTTCTTGAAACCGGTAAGACTATTGTTATTGAAGACCTTTCAAAATACCCGGACAAAACCCCTATCGAAGAAGAGATCCTGAATCAGGGCATAAATAATATTTTAATTGCTCCGTTAATTAGAGATGGAAAGATTGTGGGACTGATAGAGATAGGTTCGCCGGGAACAGGCATGATTAACATGGTAAACTCCTTAAAACTCCTTGACGTGCTTCCTTTGTTTGCAATGGCAGTAGAAAGAAGTACTGAAGAGCTGTACAGTAATATTCGCAATATCATAAAAGAAAAATGCACTGCTATACACCCTTCACTTGAATGGAAATTTCAGAAAGCTGCACTGAATTATATTAGAAACAAAGAAAACGATATTGAAGCTGAAATGGAGGAGATAGTCTTTAAAGATGTTTATCCTCTTTACGGATTATCCGACATAAGAAATTCTTCCATGATCAGAAATCAGTCTATACGAGACGATCTGATCGAAAATCTTGAACTTGCAGGGAAGGTCATAGATGCAGCTAAAAATAAAAGAGATTTAAAAATATTTGATGAATTAAAATTCAGAATAGATAAGAAAATAAATGCATTGAAATTCGGAATTGACTCAGGAGACGAAGCGGAAATTTTAAAATTTCTGAAAAGAAAGATCATTCCATTATTCGAACATATACAGCATTATGGTAAAGATGTTAAGAACACAATTGCGGAATATAATTCTTCCCTGAATAATGAACTAATGTTTTTATATAAACGAAGAAAAAAATATGAAGAAAGTTCGATGAAAATTACCGGATATATAGCTTCAATACTAGATGAAGAACAAAAATACATTCAGAAGATCTATCCGCATTATTTTGAAAGGTTTAAGACCGATGGTGTCGATCATAACATTTACATTGGAGAATCACTCGTTGAAGACAAGAAATTCAATCATATTTATTTAAGAAATATCCGTATGTGGCAGCTCATGATGATGTGCGGAATAGTGAGAAAACTTGAATTACTTAAAGATGATCTGCTGATACCTCTTGAAACAGCTCATCTGATCCTTGTTCAGGATACTCCCCTGTCTATAAGATTCCGTTATGATGAAAAAAGATTTGATGTTGACGGAGCTTATAATATCAGATATGAAATAATGAAGAAACGTATAGACAAGGTTGAAATAAAAGGAAAAGAAGAAAGACTCACTCAGCCCGAAAAAATTGCAATTGTTTATTCCCAGTCGTCTGAAGCAAATGAATATATCGAATATATAGAATTCCTGCAGTCACAGGGATATCTGAATAAGGATATAGAAGAACTTGAGCTGGAAGATCTACAGGGAATAAAAGGATTAAGGGCTTTGAGAGTTTCAGTTGATCTGAACAAATCTGTAAAAGATGCAAATCAAAACAAGAAAAATCTGGATAAAGCTATGAAGAAATTATCATACAACTGAATAAAACTTTTATTTTACATAAAAAAAAAAGCTGTTAAAAGATTTAACAGCTTTTTTTATTGTACAATTTTAAAAACTTATTTTAACAGCAACATTTTTTTTGTGTTTACAAAATCTGACGTTGTAAGTGTATAGTAGTAGATTCCGGAAGTAAGAGCTGATGCATTGAAATCTATCCTATATTGTCCTGAAGAAAGAGATTCATTATTCAGCAAACTTGCAACTTCATTTCCGAGTATGTCATAAACTTTTAAACTTACGTTTTGTGTACCGGGAATTGAAAAATTTATGTTTGTTGAAGGATTGAACGGATTAGGATAATTCTGACCGAGTGAATAACTCTCAGCAATACTTGAAATATTATTTATTCCTACGCTTGATACTTCAACTGAAAATGTATTCTGAACATATTGAGAAGGATCATCAACATTATACATTCTTACAACTGAAGTTCCCACGCCGATTCCGGAACATGAAAAATCTATGTAAAACATTGTATCCGTATGTCCGGGAGGAATTGAATATGCAGGATCTCCGGGAAGAGAAATAGTGTCAATAAAAGGAGCATAACAAAGGTCATAACACATTTGAGTTTCCCAGCCGGTTGGTAAATTATTTTCTATCCTTGCAAATCTGAAATTCAGATCTGTGGCTGAAGTATTTGTAACAATTCCCTGAATCTGAACTATCTGAATTGAATCCTGAATATGCGGGATCTGAATTGTTGCAGAATTTAGCGGAACGTATGTAAATCCCTGTGCATTTATATTCTGAACTTTAAAGAAAAGTGAAAGAATAAATAATAAAGTTAAAAAAAGTAATTTTTTGAAAATGGTCATTATTGTTTTATTTTATTTTAATTAAGTACACCTTGTAATTTATTAAAGTATTGTTTTGCAATTATATAGTCCGGGGCTAATTCTATGGCAGTCCGGAATTCATCCAGAGCTTCAAACCACATTCCCTTTGTTTCAAGTACCCTTCCTATATTAACATGCGCAAACTGAGGATTATCATATCTCTTTGCCTTTAATGCAAGTTCAAGCCAGGTAAGCGCTTCATCATGCCTGTTTTGCTGAATAAGATATGCACCGATATCATTGTAAGGATTTCCAAAATCGGGGTCAATAGCTATTGCATTCTTGCATTCTTCTATTGCTTTATCGAGATCACCAAGAAAACTGTATGTCCATCCTAAAAAAGTATGTGCTTCAGCGGTTGGATAAAAGTCTATCGATTTTTTATAATTGAGAACAGCTTCTTCGAATTGCCCTTTCATCTGCAGTGAATATGCCTTATGTAAATATTCCTTTGATTTTTCCAGTGGTCCAGAAATTTTATCTTCGCTCATAATAAATATAGTAAATGTATTAAGTATATCTTCTGTAACGTAATAATAACTGCTAAAAGTTTCGTTTAACAAACATAACTTATGCTATTAATTATTTCAAGGGTT
>JAGQWH010000185.1 GCA_020437545.1 Ignavibacteriota bacterium | reverse complement strand
TTCAACTTTTAACTTTCAACTTTTAACTTTCAACTTTTAACTTTTAACTTTCAACTTTTAACTTTCAACTTTTAACTCTTCCAACTATTTTATTCTAAAAATTTTTTGAATGAAATTATTCTTAGCATTATTTATAGTATTATTTATATCTTCAAATGTATTTCCTCAGTCTGACGGAACGAGCAAAAATTCCTCACAGTTCAAGATCGCGCGTTTAAAATATTCAGGCGGCGGTGACTGGTATAATGATCCTTCTGCTGAGATCAACATGATGGAATATCTGAAAAAGAATACGACCATTGATGTAGATGAACCAATGTTCTACTCCGTAAGCGTATCTTCTGATGATATTTTCAATTATCCTTTCATACTCATCACCGGACACGGGAATATTGAATTCTCTTCTGATGAAGTTGCAAGACTCAGAAAATACTGTGAGTCAGGTGGCTTCTTATATGCTGATGATGATTACGGTATGAATGACTCTTTCAGAAGGGAGATCAGGAAAGTATTTCCCGATGAAGAACTTAAGGAACTCCCGTTCACACACAAGATCTATAATTCACAATACAGTTTTCCAAACGGACTTCCCAAGATACATGAGCATGATCAGAAACCCGCTCAGGGATTTGGTATATATTCAGGCGGACGGTTGTGTGTATTCTATACTTATGAAACAAACATTTCGGACGGCTGGGCTGATACAAAAGAGCATCAGGATCCTCCTGAGAAAAGAGAAGAAGCTTTTAAAATGGGGACGAATATAATTGTTTATTCACTAATGAATTAAATAATTTGTTATGAACAAATTTAAGATCCTTTCTATCTTTGTCATAGTAATGTTTCTTTCTTCCTGCGGAAAATCCGAACAGAAACAAATTCAGAATTCTTCAGATAAGACCATCTCCAATAATGCAAAAGATACCTGCGACTCTCCGGATGCAGATATAGACTGCAGCTTCCGTGATATGCCTTCGGATCTGACAAATATCATGATCATCTCAGGACCCGGCGAACCCGGTGAAAAACTAATTATAACAGGTAATATTTTTCATTCTGACAGTATTACACCATACAAAAATGTTATTATTTATGCTTATCACACAGATTCAACAGGACATTATTCCAAAAAAGGAGATGAGACCGGTGTAAGAAAATGGCAGGGACATCTTTACGGCTGGTGCGTAACGGACAGTAACGGTTATTATGAGATCCATACAATTAAACCCGGAAGATATCCGTCAAATGATTTCCCGGCGCATATTCATCCGGTAATTAAAATTCCCGGTGAAGCAAAACCATTTTATATAAATGATTTTGTGTTTAAGGATGATTCACTTGTAAATGAAAAATATATATCTTCGCTTCAATATCCCGGCGGAACCGGTGTAGTCGAATTAAAAAGATCTGCTGACGGTATATTACTGGGACAAAGAAATATTATCTTACCGGATTAATTATTCTACCATACAACAAATGAAAATAAAAATTATAAAATCTTATAAAACTGTTTATGAGGATCCTTTAATTTTAAATCCTGGTGATGAAGTTATTTTAGGCGAGGAAGAACAAAAAGAAGAATGGCTGGGCTGGATCTTTTGTGAATTTAAAGGTAACAAAGGATGGGTTCCGAATGATATAATTAAGACAGACGACGGAGCTAGAGGAATAATTACTGAATATTATTCAGCAAAAGAACTGGATGTTTCAGAAGGAGAAATTTTAGATTACATAAAAGAATTAAATGGCTGGCAGCTTCTCAAAAATCAGAAAGGCGATACAGGCTGGGTACCAAAGGAAAACACCAAACCTTTATCTTGATTATTCACATACTGAATTTGTCTTAAAAACAAATACTTTTAATCTGCCTCAAAGTCTCAAAGGTATAAGTCTTAATATATTTTTAACTTAGAACATTAGAGCCTTTGAGGCAATTATTTGTTTGCGGTCTATTTAAGTTTAAAATCGTTTTGCAATATAAGTTTATATTTATCCCTGTCCGGACATTTATATACAGAATCAACAAGATCATATCCTTTCTGTACCTCTCCGAGCGAATAATAATCTGCAACTATTGCAGCAAGCACTGTCTTAACAGAACCCGCTTCAGTGTTAAATGTCTCTTCACCGTCTTCTTCACATTTGAATCCGTTGACAGTGATCTCCTTAAGTTCTTCTAAAAAAATATCAAGCTCTTTTCTTATCACTGTCTTATAATCTGACGTTGCTTCTATAAGTTTTCCATTTTCGAACTTATATATCATTGTCGGAAACTTCGTTTCGGCATAATTTGTAAATGCATATGCAAACATATCATTAGAACATTCAAGCTCAAACTTTCCGTTATTATCAAGATCTTTTACTTCATAATATCCGTTACCAAGAAAAAGAGAATCTGTGAGAATAAATTTTCCATTTGAAAATTTACCTGTGTATAATGTAAAACAGCAATGAGCCCCGCCGCTGTATGCTTCAATAAAAATCTCTTTCTTACCGTCGCTATTTAGATCGTATTCTTTTACACCGGTGACATACTGTTCATAATTTGCTTTGAATATCTGATCACCATCGTAATAAACTTTCAGCACAGTCGAATATGCACTTGTATCATATTTCGTCTTGATCCTGTAATCACCTGATCTGAAATCTATATCATCAAACTGCGCATTTACGAAATCAGTTTTAAAACAAATGAAAATAAATAATACTATAAAAAAAAGTCTATGGGATCTCATAGTCATCTTTAAAAAATTTTTTTTAATTTATATATCACGATTTCTCAAACAAAAAACTATTGAACATTGAATATTTAAAACTCATTCTTCCATTTCCTGTATTGCCTTATACAGCTCAACTTTCCGTTCATTTCCGTTAGGCGAATAATCGTAGGTATTTTTCAATTCCAGATATGCTAATATTGCATTAAACTTTTCCCCTTCTTTTACTGCTATCATTCCCATTAAATAATGTATGTCAGAATTATAAGGCGCATAACCTGTCAGGGCAAGAGAATTTTCGTAAGCCGTCTGAAGATATTTTTTTGCAGTAGCCGGTTTATTATATTTCTCAAAATATATTTTTCCAAGCTGAATATATGCATCGGTATATGATGAATCTTTTTTTATTAAATTTTTATATTCCGTGACAGCTTTTTTGTAATTATTCATATCAGCATAAATATTTGCAAGCTGATAATAAATAAAATACTGTGTACTGTCCTCGGAAAGCATTTTATTATAAAATTGTATCGCTTTGTTATAATCTTTTGAAGTTGAATATGCGGATGCGAGATTTGAAGAAAGCAGATTCAGCAGGCTGTCTGAATCAAATCTGATCCTGATGTCTTTATAAAGATCCTCAGCTTTCTGAAAATTATCAGTAATTACATAGAGATCCAGCAGATCCTGATAAACTATAAATGTATCAGGTTTTAGCTCAAGACATTTCTGATAATAATTTTCAGCTTTTGTGAAATTTACCTTGTTGAGTGAATCCATTGTCAAAGTGTAAGAATCAACAGTTTTCATGGAATCCTTTTGCTTGGTATAATACCAGTTATACTGTAGTTCGGATTTTATTCCGTAAGCAAGATTATAAGTAGAATTAAAAAGACTTTCTTCCTTTTTCATCTTAAACTCCAGATTGTCAGCAAAATCAGTAGACTCAACGATTTCTCCTACTTTCTTAAATCCGTTTATAGCTACTGCAAAATTAAGATTGCCGTATCCCATAAATGTATAAGTTGTTATTCCTATCACTTCTCCCTTTTTGTTGAACAGTGCGCCGCCGCTGTTTCCCGGAGAGATAGCTGCGGTGATCTGAAGTACTTTCTCAAAAGTCTTTTCTTTCGGTATATATGTCAGAGGATCCTGAAGACTTACTTTTTCATTCTCTCTGACCGCTGCAATAATTCCCGAAGAGATGGTATATTCATATCCGAGCGGACTTCCGATCGCATAAACTTCCTGACCGGCTCTTACTTCATCCGAATTACCGAGAGTTACAACAGGAAATTTTTCCCCTGTCTCATCCAATATCTTGATCACTGCAAAATCAGATGACTCATCAGCGTAGATAAGATCAGCATTGTAAAATTTTCCGTCACTGGTCTTTACAAGAAGACTGTCAATATTTTCAACAACATGATAATTAGTGCCGATCAGCCCGTCTTCCTGAAATATAAATCCGCTGCCGTTTAAAACAGTAGTATCAATATAAGAATCAGATGCATATGAATAAAAATCTTTTTCATTCAGCCAGATGGATATTAATGCAGGCTTAAAAAGATCAATGATCTGCTCGGCATTGAGATCATCTATTCCGATATCAGATTCAAAATCTGAATCCAATGAACCTTTCTGCGCAAAAGCACTGACACTGATAAAAACTGTCAGTATAAAACATAAAATGAATTTTTTCAAAGACCGGCTAAATTTTTAAATTATATAAATAGTCCTGTAACTTGTAACTCCAAACTCATATCTCATAACTCATAACTCATATCTCAAAATTCATAACTCAAAACTCATATCTCATAACTCATATCACATAACTCATATCTCATAACTCAAAACTCATATCTCCAAACTCATATCTCAAAATTCATATCTCACAACTCATATCTCATAACTCATATCTCATAACTCATAACTCATAACTCATATCTCATAACTCATAACTCATATCTCATAACTCATATCTCATAACTACACCAAATACTAAATAACTACTTACCCTTCCACTCCGCTTTCCTCTTCTCAACAAAAGCCTTCATTCCTTCAAACTTATCTTCGGAAGCAAAAAGCAAATAAAAATTCTTTCTTTCAAATTCCAGTCCGCCTTCGATCGTTGAATCAAATGATTTCAAAACACATTCTTTTGCAAGCTGGACGGCAATAGTCGGTTTGGATGCAATTTCCTTTGCAAGCGCCAAAGCTTCATCCAGATAAATATCGCTGTCTACGACCCTGGTCACAAGTCCTGCTTCATACATTTCCTTTGCACCGAACATTTTCCCTGTAAGTATCATTTCCATTGCTCTTGCTTTGCCAATGGCTTTTGTTAGTCTTTGAGTTCCGCCTGCACCCGGAATGACTCCGAGATTGATCTCAGGCTGACCGAATTTAGCGCTTTCAGCAGCAATGATCATATCGCAGGTCATTGCAAGTTCGCATCCGCCGCCAAGTGCAAATCCGCTAACGGCTGCAATGATTGGTTTCTTGATCTTTCTGATCCTGTCCCATCGCGCAAACTGATCTCTGACAAGCATCTCAATTGCAGTAGCTTCAGCCATCTCTTTGATATCAGCTCCGGCTGCAAATGCCTTTGCACTGCCTGTCAGAACCATGCAGCCGATCTCAGTATCTTTATCAAATGCCTCAAGTGCTTCGACAACTTCGATCATCAGTTCGACATTCAATGCATTCAATACATCTGGCCGGTTAAGCCGGATCAAACCTACTTTTAATGCCTTGGGATTTTCTGTCTCAGAAATTAATATATTCTTGTAAGTCTTTGATAGGTGGGTTTTTTCACTCATTAATAGTGTATTTTAATTGAATTTTTATAAATTGCAAATTACTCAGACAGGTTTGAAATTACAATGATTAAGATTTTCGATTTTAGATCTTAGATTTATTTATATTAATAATTATAATTAAATTAGTAAATCAAATCACTGTTTGTAAAATTAATCGGGACTGATAAAAGATCAGAGACAAATCGGAAATCTAATATTTCAAATAAATAAATCCAAAATCCAAAATCAAAAATCAAAAATCCTAATAGTTCACCATCATCTCATCAGCTATCTCTTTTTCTCTCAGATCGATCCCGTGTTCGATCACTGATTTCAGATTGGTCATAAAAAATACCCAGCATGTGCAGCAGTTTATGTAGCTGAAATCATTCTTTGATGCAGAATCCTGATATTCCTGTTTCAGAGTCAGTCGGGTATTGTTGTCATCGGTTTTGCTGAGTTCAACTGTAACAAGAAACAGCGGGCTGAATGTAAACGAGAATATTTTATTCTCAGTTGATTCAGTAACAACTCCCTTCAGTTCAAGATCCTTATTAAGCCAGTTCCACAAAAAAGAATCGCCTTTCCGGGCGTGTTCATTTCCGAGTCTGATATGAGAATCTTTGTAAAAATATTTTGCTTTACCGATAAACCATTTTGTGATTCCCGAAGAAGTGGCCACATATTCATAAACGCTCTCAACCGGTGCTTTTAATATAATGGCGTGAATAAAGCTATCCATGTCAAATGTTTTTTCAGTCATAGAATAAAGATAAAATTAAATTGAGATCAGACAGTAGAAAGTTTAAGACCGATTATTCCCATGATAATCAGCATAACGGAAATGACCCTGAATGCTGTTGCGGGATCTTTGAATAAAATAATACCGACAGTAAAAGCTCCGACCGCACCTATACCCGTCCAGATTGCATAAGCAGTACCCATTGGTATCTCACGCTGGGCAAGAAATAGAAAGAATCCGCTTGCGATCATGCATACTGATGAGAATGCAATCCATGCAACTTTGTTCTCTGTCGTACCGGCAAGTTTCAGACCCAATGGCCAGCCAATCTCAAGAAGTCCTGCAATGAAGAGATAAATCCATGCCATATATAGAAGTGATAAATTTTACGAAATAAAATTGAATTTATGAAAATTACAGCTTTATATAATTAAGTCGGATTAATTCAATTATTTAGCAGCTGAACAAGTGTAATGACATTGCCGTAAAGATCCAGAAAATTCAGCAGCATATACTCTTCCGTTATTTCCGGTTCTCTTACTATTTTGACTTCATTGTTTATAAATGTTTCAAGATGGTCATCGAATGAATCGGTATAAAGAACAAATACCGGCTGTCCCGAGGTCTGATTTCCGACTCTCTCTAATTCTTCATCGGTTTGCGCTTTCAGAAACCAAATACCTGCCGAACTTTCTGAGTTAAACCCGACATGTAAATATCTTAAACCTCTGTCGTCTGTAAGATCAAAAAATTTCTTGCACCCGAGATTTTTTTCATAAAACTCAAATGCTTCATCATAATCTTTTACTAAAATAACTACTCTGCCGAGTTTTGTTTTCATTTGATTTTAAAATTTAATTAACCGGAAAAGGGACTTTATTCCTTCTTAAAATTTCCGCTATTGATTGTTAATTTACGAATTTAATTATAATCGTTTTTTATTGCAACTATTTAAAAATAGTTAATTGGTTGATTGGTTAATTGGTTAATTGGTTAATTGGTTGATTGGTTGATTGGTTGATTGGTTGATTGGTTGATTGGTTAATTGGTTGATTGGTTGATTGGTTGATTGGTTAATTGGTTAATTGGTTAATTGGTTAATTGGTTGATTGGTTGATTGGTTAATTGGTTAATTGGTTAATTAGCAAGCCACCCATTA
>JAGQWH010000184.1 GCA_020437545.1 Ignavibacteriota bacterium | reverse complement strand
AAATCAAATCAATTTTAGGAAAAGATAACGAATCACTTTTAACACATGAAAGCAAGACAATTTCAAAAGATATGCTTCATTTACCGGGTAAAGATTTTATAGACAGAGTGTGGTCATCTTCTGACAGAAGTCCGAATGTATTAAGAAATATGCAGACGATATTTGATCACGGCAGACTGGGCGGAACAGGTTATGTTTCAATACTTCCTGTAGATCAGGGAATTGAGCACTCAGCCGGTGCATCATTTGCCCCAAATCCTGTTTATTTTGATCCGGAAAATATTGTGAGGCTTGCGATTGAAGGTGGCTGCAATGCGGTTGCTTCGACACTTGGAGTACTTGGTTCGGTTTCAAGAAAATATGCTCACAAGATCCCGTTTATCATGAAATTTAATCACAATGAATTTTTATCATATCCGAATAAATATGATCAGATATTGTTTGCGAACATTGATCAGGCATTTGATATGGGTGCAGTTGCAGTAGGTGCAACAATTTATTTCGGTTCGGATGAATCAGCAAGACAGATACAGGAAGTATCCGAAGCGTTCTCCTATGCTCATGATCTCGGACTTGTAACGATCCTGTGGTGTTATTTAAGAAATCCAGCTTTCAATGTAAAGGGAGACAAAGACTATCATACTTCCGCTGATCTTACAGGTCAGGCAAACCATCTCGGAGTAACAATTGAAGCTGATATCATTAAACAAAAACTTCCTGAGAATAACGGCGGATATAATGCATTAAAATTCGGAAAGACACATAAGGATGTATATGAAAAACTGACAACTGACAATCCTATCGATCTCACAAGATACCAGATCGCAAATTGTTACATGGGAAGATGCGGACTTATAAATTCAGGCGGAGCATCAACAGGTAAGAGCGAATCCGATATGCAGGAAGCAGTTAAGACTGCAGTAATAAACAAACGTGCGGGCGGAATGGGACTTATCTCGGGCAGAAAAGCTTTTCAGAAACCAATGAAAGACGGCGTCGAATTGCTGCATACTATTCAGGATGTTTATCTTGATGAGTCTGTTACGATTGCTTAAATAAGTTTATAATCTCCGGCGGCGGATTTTAAGGTAATATTAAACAGATCAGAAAATTCTTAAAGAAAAAAATAATTAACATTAATTAATTAAACCATAAAATGAACAAACCTAAACTAAAGGTAATTTCGAAGCACAGAAAGAAAGCGAAGATCAGAAAAGAAAAGATCAAAGCTTCACTTGCAAAGAAGAAAGAAGTAAAAGCTTAATAATCTATTTTAGAACGTAACTTAATCCTGCAGTGAAGGAATGAGAAAATTTTTACTGGTATTTTTTTTAACTTTCACTGCGGCATTCACGCCTATAGCAGCTAAATATGTAGTAGCTGCTATTTCGCCATTATCACTGGCTTTCCTGAGATTCGGAGTAGCTACTATATTACTGATCTTAGTTTTTATTTACAGGAAAGAAAGTTTTAAAATTGAAAAAAAAGATTATAAGTTATTCTTATTACTGGGTGCGCTGGTAATACCAATCAATCAGTTTTGCTTTCTCATCGGAATTAAGTTTTCTGTAGCATCACATTCAGGAGTCATGTATGCCTGCACTCCGCTCATCATTTATATGATCTCGATCAGACTTAAGAACGAGGAATTCAATTTAAAAAAATTACTTACCATTTCCCTGACAATAATAGGTATCATGGTTATTTTTTATGAAAATCTGATCGCACCAAAAGTCGAGGGAGTCAATTATTTATTAGGCGACACTCTGTTATTTTTTGCAGTAGCTTCATGGGCAGCATATCTGGCATTCAGCCAGAAAATGGTATTCAAATACGGCGCACTTAAGACACAGACTGTATCATTTATGATCGGAATAATTTTATACATTCCGGTTTTCTTATTTGACATGAAAAATCTTAACTTTGATAAAGTGAATTTTTTAGTGATACTTGGATACATTCATCTTACTGTACTGGTCGCTTTTGGAAGTTATTTTTTATACAGTTATTCTCAAAAGATAATTAAGTCAAGCACTCTGACTACACTTACAAATACATCACCGATAGTTACTATTATTTTTTCTTGGTTATTATTAAAAGAAAATTTATCTTATTTTTTTATTTTTGGCGCAAGTCTTACGATGATAGGAGTGTATCTTACACAGAGACTTAAGGACTGATCTGAACTGATTTTAATGCTGATTTTTTAATGATTATTTGTTAAGACCAAAAAAATTTTATAAAGAATATTCTGAAAGAAACTTCTGAAAATATTTCGAAACTTAAGATCAAGGTTGCATTAAATTCATTATATGCAGCAGTTGTCATCACATTGATCAAATTGCTTGCTGCTTATTTCAGCGGAAGTCTAGGTGTGCTGTCGGAAGTTTTTAATTCCGGGATCGATATTTTTGTATGTCTTGTAACTATCTTTTCGATAAAATATTCTTCCAGACCTCCGGATGAGGATCATAATTACGGTCATGAAAAGATAGAGAATTTTTCAGCTTTGTTTCAGGTGCTGATCTTGTTTCTCACAAGCTCATATATTATTTATGAAGCGATCAACCGGTTATTTATAAATAAGGATGTCGAAGTAAAAGTGAACATCTGGATAATACTTGCGCTGGTAGTTTCAATAGTAATAGACATATGGAGAGCAAAAATTCTCAGAAGAGTTGCAAAGGAAACAAAGTCAAATGCACTAGAAGCTGATGCATTGCATTTTACTTCTGATATTCTCAGCTCAAGTATAGTAATAGTGGGATTACTGATGATCTATCTTAATATCAGTAAGATCGCTGATACAGTTGCAGCATTGATAGTTACGGGAATAATAATATTTCTCGGATTCAAATTATCGAGAAAGGCAATTGATGCTCTTATGGACAGAGTTCCTGCCGGGATGTATGAGAAGGTAAAATATGAAACGCTTCTTATCGAAGGAGTAGAAGGAATCAAAAGCTGCCGGATAAGGGGTTCGGGTTCAAAGATCTATATAGACATGGTCATTCAGATCAGCAGGCTGGTCCCGTTTTCACAGGCGCATGATATTATGGATAATGTAGAGAAAAAAATATATGATATGATAGAAAATGCCGATGTTGTTATTCATTCAGAGCCGGTTGAAACAAAGAATGAAACTATCAATGACAAGATCAGAATGGTAGTCAACGAATCCGGATTAAAATGTCACGATATATTTTCGCATAAAATAAATAACGAGATCTATTCTGAATTGCATATTGAGATCGAAAATACAAATGATCTGACAAAGGCGCATGAAATGATAACTGAAATTGAGGAAAAAATAAAAAGAGAAATTGATATAATTTCACATCTGAAGATCCATATAGACGAGCCAAGTGAGATCTTGTTTGATACAAGGGATATTACGGAAGATTCTAATGAAATTGTTAGAAATGTAAAAAACATTCTTTCCGAATGCAGCGATGTGATTTCAAGCAGTGACATACAGGTAATTAGTACAAACGGAAAGATCAGAATATCCCTGAATTGTCTGTTTAACAGCATACATTCATTTGATGAAGTCCATGATATTGTTACGGTGCTTGAAAGCAGGATCTTTCTGAAACTAAAAGAACAAAACCCTAAATTAACCAATGTGATAATTCACGCTGAACCGTCAACCAATTAAAACTAATGAAAAAATTAAGAGCAGGTATATTCGGTCTTGGACATCTTGGAAAGATCCATCTGAAAGTTCTGAAAGAGATCTGTTCGGAAAGAGATGATATTGAGATCGCAGGAATATACGATTCCAAAAAAGAAAGCAATGAATCCATTTCACTGGAAAATAATTTTCAGATAAATAATTCTCCGGAAGATCTTATTGCAAAAATTGATGTAGCAATTATTGTGACACCTACTTCCACGCATTATGATCTCGCATCAAAAACGATCAACGCAGGAATTAATACTTTCATAGAAAAACCCGTTTGCGATACTACTGAAGAGGCAACCAAACTTCTTGCCCTAGCAAAAGATAAAAAATTAAAAGTTCAGATCGGACACATAGAAAGATTTAATCCTGCAATTCTGGCGCTTGACAATTACAAACTGGCTCCTATGTTTATTGAGACACACAGATTGTCACAGTTTAATCCGAGAGGAACTGATGTTTCGGTAATTCAGGATCTGATGATCCATGACATTGACATTATTCTGAATCTGGTAAAATCAAAAGTAAAGAAGATCGATGCTAACGGAGTTGCGATAATTACCGATAAAATAGATATAGCAAATGCGAGAATACAGTTTGAGAACGGATGCGTGGCGAATATTACAGCCTCAAGGATATCTATGAACAAGATGCGCAAGATGAGACTATTTCAGAAGTCAGCATACATCTCTATAGATTTTCTTCAGAATACTTCAGAAGTTTTCAGACTGGGAGAGGGGACCAGTGAGAGCAGCATTGCTCTGACTGAGTTTGAGCAGGGGAATAAGAATATAAAAATATTCTATGAACGCCCTCCCGTAATGGAAGTGAATTCAATGAAATATGAAGTCAACAAATTCATTGATGCTATAATTAATAATGATGAACCAATAGTAACTCTTGAAGACGGATTGCAGGCGCTTGAAGTCGCAAATGAAATTGTAAGTTTGATTGAATCCGGAAGTTTATGATTTTTCAGATAAATAAATAAAAATTGCAATATGTATAAAATCGCACACATCTCAGATATTCATCTAAGCTATGATGATAAAAATAGATTTGGTGAAAAACTGGTTGAAGTACTCAAAGACATTCAGGGAAGGGAATGTGATCATATAATTATTACGGGTGATCTGGTTGACAATCCTGAAGCTGAGAATTTTCAATATTTAAGAGAGATAATTTCACATTTTGAACTTCTCAATAGTGATAAGCTAAGTGTAATTCCCGGTAATCACGATATTTTTGGCGGAGCTCCGCAGGGAATGAATTTTTTTACATTTCCGACAATCTGTAAAGAAGTTGTTTATAAGGAAAATGAAGATTTGTTTGTAGAATCTTTCAGAGAATCTTTTCCTGAAAAAACTACTTTTCCTTATCTGAAGATACTCGGGAATATAGCATTAATAGGAGTTAATTCGGTTGACAAATGGTCTCAGGATAAGAACGTTGAAGGATCAAACGGAAGAGTAACCAAGGAAGAGCTGAAGGATCTTAAGGATATTTTAAATTCAGTTGAGACTAAAGGAAAGTACAAGATAATTATGATACATCATTATTTTAATGAGCTTGAAGATGATGAAGGATATCCATTACATAATTTATGGCTGAGATCTATAGACTGGAAGATGAAAATATACGGTAAGAAAAAGCTGACATCGTTTTTTAAAAGACACAAAGTGAATATGGTACTTCACGGACATTCACATATAAATCAGATATACAATATTAAGGGAGTAACTTATTTAAACAGTTCTGCAGCGGTTTCACCTATAACTGATGATCATCAGAGAAAATATAACATTATAAGCGTTCCGGAAGAAACTGAAAATAGTGAGTCGATATCGATCGAAACTATTATTCTTTGATCGATCAATATCAGTATGCTTTTCAGATTTAGTTAAAAGAAAAAATGAAAATTGAAATAAATAATACTTTAATAAAAAAAATCGGGGAATTAGCAGACAGGGAAGGATTCAATGCTTTTCTGGTTGGCGGCTATGTCAGGGATCTTTTATTGGGAAAAAAAGGAATTGACATAGATATAATGGTAACGGGTGACGGGATAGGATTTGCAGAGACTGTGGCAAAAGAATTCGGTACAAAGCTTGATGCAGTATACAAAAATTTTGAAACTGCTCTTTTGAATCTTGACGAAATAAAACTGGAATTTGCATCTTCAAGGAAAGAGAGTTATAAGAAGAATTCCAGAAAGCCTGATGTCAGACCCGGTACACTTAAGGAAGATCTTTCAAGAAGAGACTTTACTATAAATGCACTAGCGGTAAGCATTAATAAAGAAACATTCGGAGAAGTATTTGATGAGTTTGATGGACTTGGGGATCTTAAAAATAAAATAATCAGAACTCCTCTCGATCCTTTAAAAACTTTCGAGGATGATCCGCTCAGGATAATGAGAGCCATTCGTTTTGCATCAAAGCTGAATTTCAGTATTGAAGAAAAGACTTTCGAGGCATTGGGAAAAATGAAAGAAAGGCTAATTGGCAGTGAAGTTGTTTCCCAGGAGAGGATCTCGAATGAATTTCTGCAGATATTGATGACGGACAAGCCATCAGTCGGACTCGAATTACTTCACACATCAGGAGTGATGGAAGTAGTATTCCCTGAGATCTCATTACTGGACGGGGTGGATCAGCGAAAAGATTTTCACCATAAGAATGTATTTTATCATACTATGATGGTAGTTGATAATATATGCAAAACCACTGATGATGTATGGCTGAGATTTACAGCACTTGTACACGACATTGCAAAACCAAAGACCAAGAAGCTTGTTGAAGGGATTGGCTGGACATTTCACGGACATGAAGAGCTCGGGGCAAGGATGATGAAGAAGATCTTCAGGAGAATGAAGCTGCCGATGAACAGACTTGAATATGTGGAAAAACTCGTCAGGTTGCATCTCAGACCGATACCAATTGCCAAGGATGTAGTAAAAGATTCGGCGGTCAGAAGACTTGCAGCAGATGCAGGAGAAGAGCTGGTTGATCTTTTAAAATTGTGCCGGGCTGATATAACATCCAAGAACCCTGAGCTGGTAAAAAAATATCTTGAAAATTATGAGATCGTAGAGAAAAAAATAATTGATATTCAGGAAAAAGATCATTTAAGGAATTTTCAGTCACCTGTAAGAGGGGAAGAGATCATGGAAATATTCGGACTTGAGCCAAGCAGGCAGGTTGGAATAATCAAGGAAAAGATAAAAGAGGCGATACTTGAAGGTGAAATTCCAAACGAATATGAGCCGGCAAGAGAATATATGATAAAAAATTTCGGTGAAATGCTGAAGTAAGTTTTTTTATAAAATTAATTCGATTATATTTGCAACTAAGTTCGATAATTATTCTATCCTAAATTATTAACAAATAATTTTATAGAATAAATTACCCCCCAAAATACTAATACAATTAATTAAAAGGATTTTTTAATTTCACTTTTTTAACCAGTGGGAAAGTGAAAATAATTAATACACCGGGTAAGAGGAAACTAAAATGGTATTAAAAATACAAAATCAGATCTTCAACATGAACTGCGTCAGATATATACTTAAAGTCGAAAACAATGACGGAAAGTATTTTATAGGAGTTTTCACAAACATAAACGACAAAGAATTTTATTTTGAATATCCTTCATCACAGAGAAGAAATGAGGACTGGGACAGGATTGACAGAGAGCTCGGCGCACAGTTCATTTATAACAAAGACATAACAAAAAGCTGATTTTATATTAAAATTCTATAATGAAAAATCCATTCCCGGTTGGGGAATGGATTTTTTTTCTTTAGATTTAATTTGATTCAACTCTGTCCAAATCGTTTTAAAAAATTATAGAA